>DATEMX010000392.1:0-9841 GCA_035275365.1 Polyangiaceae bacterium
AAGTCGCCGCCCTCGCCGATACCATCAACAGCATGACCGAAACGCTCGGCACCTTCGCCGAGCAGGTCAGCACCGTGGCCCGCGAAGTCGGGATCGAGGGCAAGCTCGGCGGGCAGGCCAAGGTGCCGGGCGCCATGGGGACCTGGCGCCAGCTCACCGACAACGTCAATCAGCTCGCGGGAAACCTCACCTCGCAAGTCCGTGCCATCTCCGACGTCGCCACCGCGGTGACCAAAGGCGACCTCACGCGTTCGATCGACGTCGAGGCGCAAGGCGAGGTCGCTTCGCTCAAAGACAACATCAACCAGATGATCGTCAACCTGAAGGAGACGACGCAGAAGAACAGCGAGCAAGACTGGCTGAAGACGAACCTCGCCAAGTTCTCGGGCATGATGCAGGGGCAGAAAAACCTCTCGGCCGTCTCCAAGCTCATCATGTCGCAGCTCACGCCGCTCATCTCGGCGCACTACGGCGCCTTCTTCATGATGGACGGCGAAGCCGACGAGCTCCGCCTGATGAGCACCTACGCCTATCGCGCGCGCAAGAACGTCTCCAACACGTTCGCCCGGGGCGAAGGCCTGGTCGGTCAGTGCGCGCTGGAGAAGGAGGCCATCCTCCTTACGCAGGTGCCGGCCGACTACATCCAGATCAGCTCCGGGCTCGGCGAAGCCACGCCGCTCAACATCATCGTGTTGCCCGTCCTCTTCGAGGGCGAGGTGAAGGCCGTGATCGAGCTGGCGTCGTTCCATCCCTTCAGCGCGATCCACCTGCTCTTCTTGAATCAGCTGACCGAGAGCATCGGCGTGGTGCTCAACATGATCATCGCCAACATGCGCACCGAGCAACTCCTCTTGCAGTCACAAGGGCTTACGCAGGAGCTCCAAAGCCAGTCGCAAGAGCTCACCGAGCAACAAGAAGAGCTCAAGCGAACCAACTCGGCGCTCGAGAAGCAAGCCCTCGAGCTCGAGGAAAAGGCTCGTCTCCTCGAAGAACAGAACACGAAGGTCGAGGTCAAAAATCGCGAGGTCGAGCAGGCTCGCGTCTCGCTCGAAGAGAAGGCGGAGCAGCTCGCCCTCATCTCGAAGTACAAGTCCGAGTTCTTGGCCAACATGTCGCACGAGCTCCGTACGCCGCTGAACAGCTTGCTCATCTTGGCCAAGCTGCTCTCGGAGAACAAAGAGACCAACCTGTCGGACAAGCAGGTCGAATACGCCAAGACGATCTACGCCGCGGGCGGCGATCTCTTGACGCTCATCAACGAGATCTTGGACCTTTCCAAGGTCGAAGCCGGCAAGATGCAAGTCGAGCCGCGCCGCATCGGCCTCGGCGATCTCGTCGACTTCGTCGAGCGACATTTTCGCCCGGTGGCCGAGCAAAAGTCGCTCGACTTCATCTGCACGATCGACCGCCGCTTGCCGATGGGAATCACCACCGATCCGCAGCGGCTCCAGCAAGTGCTCAAGAACCTGCTCGCCAACGCGTTCAAGTTTACCGACAGCGGGTCGGTCAGGCTCACCATGCACCCGCCCGAGCCGGGCCTCAGGTTCACGGAGGCCACCCTCCTCGATGCGGGCAGCATCATCGGCTTCTCGGTGAAAGACACCGGCATCGGCATCCCCTCCGACAAGCAGCGCCTCATCTTCGAAGCCTTCCAGCAGGCCGACGGAACGACGAGCCGGAAATACGGCGGAACGGGGCTCGGCCTCTCGATCAGCCGCGAGATCGCGCGCCTGCTCGGCGGTGAAATCCGCGTCGATAGCTCGCCCGGCAAGGGCAGCACGTTCACGCTTTACCTGCCCGAGGACTACGTTTCCAAGATCGATCAGGCGAGCGAGAGCTTGGTGGTCTTTCAACCCGACTCGGCAGCGGCCGCAACCTCGGAGCTCATCGCGCAGCCTCTCCTCAGCGAGCCCGATCCGATGGTCTTGGGGCCGGTGGAGGACGACAGGGACCGGCTCCGCGAGGGCGACCGCATCCTCCTCATCATCGAGGACGACCTGAAGTTCGCCCGCATCATGGTGAACCTCGCCCGCGAGCGCGGGTTCCGCGCGGTCGTCGCCCCCCGAGGAGACGTGGGCCTCTCGCTCGCCAACGAGCTCGCCCCGGCCGCGATCACGCTCGATCTGCAATTGCCCGTCGTCGACGGGTGGGACGTCCTCGCGGGTCTCAAGATGAACCCACGCACGCGCCACATCCCGGTGCACGTCATCTCCGTCGTCGAGAAGGAAGGGCGCGGCACCGTCGTGGGCGCGTTCGCCTACCTCGAAAAGCCAGTCACCAAAGAGAGCCTCGAGGGAGCGTTCGCGCACATTTCGACGTTCCTCGATCGCTCCGCGCGCCGCCTGCTCATCGTCGAGGACGACCAGGTACAAGCCCAGGAGATCGCCTCCCTCGTGGGCGACGGCGACGACGTGGAGGTCCAGATCGTGGACACGAGTGAAGATGCTCTGCGCGAGATCGCCAAGGGCGACGTCGACTGCATGGTCGTGGACCTCGTGCTCCCCGGGCGAAGCGGGCTCACGCTCATCGAAGAGGTCAAGCGAACGGCGAAGTTCAGAGACCTCCCCATCATCGTCTACTCGGGCAAGGATCTGAGCGTGGCCGAAGAGCATTCGCTCAAGAAATACGCCGAGTCGGTGATCACCAAGACGCGCGAAGGATCGCGCGAGCATTTGCTCGCCGACACGGCGCTCTTTCTCCATCGGCTCGAAGAAAGGCTCCCGCAGTCGAGCAAAAATCTGCTCTCGTCGCGTCGAGGCGCCGAGCAGTCGATCGCGGGCAAGACGGTGCTCGTGATCGACGACGACATTCGCAATATTTTTGCGCTAACGAGCGTGCTCGAGAGCCAAGAAGTGCACGTGCTCCACGCCGAGAACGGGCGCCAGGGCATCGATCTCTTGCGCAAGAGCCCCGCCGTCGACGTGGTGCTCCTCGACATTATGATGCCCGAGCTCGACGGCTACGAAACACTGGCGCGAATCCGCGAGAATCCTAAGTACAAGGCTTTGCCGATCATCGCCATCACCGCCAAGGCGCTCAAAGAGGATCGCGAAAAATGCATCCAAGCTGGAGCTTTCGATTACCTCCCGAAGCCGGTGGACCCCGACAAGCTCATTCAGCTCATCCGTATGTGGACCCGCATTCATCCGGCGCGGAGCGCGAAGTCGGTGCCGCACGCGGCGCGGACTGGGACCTAGACGCATGAATAAAGCCCTCGAGGTGGAGGCCCCCACCAAGCCCGCACGCGCGGTTCGCGCGACGGCGTCAGGCGAGCCCAAGCCGGCTCTCCAGGGCCGCGCGCCGATCTTGACCGTCGACGATCATCCCGCGAACCTCGTGGCACTCGAAGCGGTGCTCGAACCGCTGGGGCTTGAGCTCGTGCGCTCGAGCTCGGGCGAGGATGCGCTCAGGCAACTCTTGACGCGGGAATTCGCGCTGATCCTCCTCGACGTCCAAATGCCGGGGCTCGACGGCTTTAAGACGGCTCAGCTCATCAAGGAGCGGCCGCGGAGCCGCGACGTGCCGATCATCTTCATCACGGCCTTGAGTCGCGACACGACACATGTCTTTCGCGGCTATTCTCACGGCGCGGTCGACTACCTCTTGAAGCCGTTCGACCCCGACATTCTGCGGTCGAAGGTGGCGGTGTTCGTCGAGTTGTTTCTCCAAAAGCAGAAGATCCGAGAACAAGAGGCCGAGCTTCGCGAGCGCGAGCGCGAAGCTCACGAGAAGCAGACGCAAGAGCAAATCAGAAACCTCGTCGACGCCATGCCTCTCGCGGTGTGGGCCACCGACACGACGGGGCGCGTCTACTACTGCAACGAAGTATGGACGACGTATTCGGGCCTCAACGCCGATCGCAGCGGCTATTTCGGCATCGACGCCGCCCACGCCGATGACGTCGATCGCGTACAAACGTCCATCCTCGACGCGTTTGGCCGCGGGGTCGGCTTCGAAACCGAACTGAGGCTGCGGCGAGCCGATGGTCACTACCGGTGGCACCTCCTGCGGGCCGTCCCCGAGCGCAACGTTTCGGGCATGGTCGCGCGCTGGATCGCCACGGCAACCGACATCGAAGAGCGCAAGCGCGGCGACGAAGCCCGCGTCGAGCTGCTCGCGAAAGAGAAAGAGGCGCGCGAAGAAGCGCAGCAAGCCAACCGCATGAAAGACGAGTTCTTGGCGACCGTTTCGCACGAGCTAAGGACCCCGCTCACCGCCATCTTGGGGTGGACGAGGATCATCCGCGGCGGCAAGCTCGATCCGCCGCGGTTCATGCGGGGACTCGACGTCATCGAGCGCAACGGACGAGCGCAGGCAGCCATCATCGACGACATCCTCGACGTCTCTAGGATCATCACCGGCAAGCTGCGGCTCGAGCTCGACAACATCGACTTGGTCGCCGTCGTGAGGGCGGCCATGGACACGGTGCGGCCCGCCGCCGAAGCCAAAGGCATCGCCCTCGAATGGAGGTCCGAGCTTTCGGTCCAGCGCTTCTCGGGCGATCCCGACAGGCTTCAGCAGATAGCGTGGAATTTGCTCTCCAACGCCATCAAGTTCACGCCCAAGGGCGGGCGCGTGGAGATCGAAACGACCCAGGTCGATTCACACATCGAGGTCCGCGTCACCGACACGGGCCAAGGCATCGCCGCGTCGTTCTTGCCGCATGTCTTCGATCGATTCCGCCAAGCCGACGGCACCAGCACGAGGCGGCACGGTGGTCTCGGGCTCGGCCTCGCCATCGTAAGGCACCTCGTCGAGCTCCACGGCGGGACGGTTCACGTCGAGAGCGAGGGCGAAGGGCACGGTGCCACCTTCATCGTGCGCCTTCCGGTACGTGCGGTTCAGGGTCCCGCGCGCCCCGTACACCGCGGCGCGCCGATCGCGGTGCTCGGTCGCACCACCGACGAGCGAATCCTCTCGGGCCTGGTCGTCCTCGCCGTCGACGACGAAGCCGACGCGCGCGAGCTCATCGCTACGGTGCTCGAACAAGCAGGGGCGCGCACGATCACCGTCGCGACAGCCGACGAAGCGCTCGCCGTCATCGCGCGCGATCGACCCGACGTCTTCCTGAGCGACATCGGCATGCCCGGGCGCGACGGATTCTCGCTCATGCGCTCGGTGCGCGCTCTCGCACCGGAAAACGGGGGCAGCATTCCCGCGGCTGCCCTCACCGCCTATTCGCGCGCCGAAGACGCCCGGCGCGCGTTCGAGGCGGGCTTTCAGCGGCACGTGCCGAAGCCCGTCGATCCCGACACGCTCGTTGCCCAGGTGGCCGCGCTCGCCGGTCGGTTCACGCCCGCACGGCCCGCCGCCAGCTAGACGTCGCGGCGCGCTCGGCGACCGAGTGTGTCTACGCTGTTTCGACGGCGGGGCGATTCGGTGCCAACGACCTCGCGCGTGTCGCGAAAGGGCGCGCATGTCGCACGCCTGCGCCGATCGTCCGACGCATTTGCTCACGATTTTTCGGCAATGACCGTTGATGCGTCTTGCACGGCGGCGGCCAAGTCTTTCAGAATGCTTTGGCGCATGGGGATGAGGGGGGAGAATTGAACCGATGGCGTACTTGCTGACCGAGCATTGGGAAGACGGTGCGACGAGCATCCTTGGCGATGCGATCCACGACTTGGTCGTCGCGAAAGTCATCGCGGCGAGGCGAGCGACGCGCTCACGCAGCATGGTGACCGTGATCGACGACAAGACGGGCCAAGAGCTCGCGCGATTCGACGGGGCGGTGTTCGTGCCTACGCAGTCGGCGCAACGCATGCGCGCGGTCGATCCCGAAGCCGAGGGCCCTCCGACCACGCTCACCCGCCGCAAAGTGAGCGCTCGCTAAATCTCCCAGAGCGAGATCGGGAGCGGTAGTGTTAGTTCGCGGCGGCGCGCAAGAGCCCGGGGCGACGGCTCTCGGGAACGGACGAACGACGACGAACGCGGAGCGACACGCCGCCGCGCGGACGCAGGGTGATGAGCGGCTCAGGCTCGATGACACCATCGCTCGTCGCCTCGAAAGTGACTCGCGAAGCGAGCGCGGCGAGGACGATGTGGCCCTCGAGCAGCGCGAACTGGTTGCCGATACAGACTCGCGGCCCATTGCTGAAAGGCATGTAGGAAGACCGCACCATCTGCTTCTCGGCCTCGGGTTGAAAGCGATCGGGATCGAATTGCTCCGGGTTGGGGAAGTAGCTCGGGTTTCTGTGCATGCCGAAGATGTTGACGAAGATCTGTACATTTGGCGGGATGATATGTGATCCGACCGCGATCTCGCGCTCCGCTTCGCGTCCTATGATGTAGGCCGGCGGATAGAGGCGCATCGCCTCCTTGAAAACGCGCATCGTGTACGGAAGCCGCGGCAAATCGTTCATCGTCGGGGTGCGCCCGCCGAGGGCGCCGTCGACCTCTGCTCGAAGGCGCTCGTAGCAATCCGGGTGGCGCGAAAGCAGGTAGAACGTCCAGGCGAGCGCGTTGGCCGTCGTCTCGTGACCGGCGAGGAAGAGCGTCATCGCTTCGTCGCGAACCTCGACGTCGCTCATCTTTTCACCCGTGCCCTCTTCTTCGGCTCCGAGCAACATCGAGAGCACGTCGCCCGGGTCGTCCCCCGACTTTCGCCGCTTGCCGATCATGCGGTAGACGGTCTCGTCGAGCCGAGCGATGGCCTTGCGGACTTTGCCGTTACCGGGCCACGGCCAATGAAGGGGAATGGGCAAGGCTGCCGCGATCTGCCCGATGGCGTGCTTGTTGGCGACGGTGAGCGCTCGGCCGAGCTCGCTCTCTTCGCCCGCCAAATCGGCGTCGAACATGGTCTTGCCGGCGATGGCCAGCGTGAGCTTCATCATCGCGTCGGCGACGTCGAGCGTTTCGCCGTCGCGAAAAGACGCCTGCGCGCTCTCGCAGTAGCTCGCCATGGTATCGGCGTAGGTTGCCACGCGCCGATGCTGAAAGCCTGGCGAGATGAGGCGCCTTTGTCTCTTGTGAAATGCTTTCTCGCTCGTGAGGAGACCGTTGCCGAGCAGGGGGCGCGTAAACTGAAGACCTCTGCCCTTCACGAACTCGGCCGCGCGCTCGACCAAGATGGTCTGCGCGTAGTCCGCCGAGCTCACCAAGATGACGGACACGGGCCCCAGGCGTACGCGACAAATGGGACCGTGCTCGTTCATGAGCCGCATCTGCCAATCGAGACGGCGATTCTTGAATTGGAGAAGGTGGCTGAGCGCGAAGCCCGAGGCGATGGGGATCGGTAGGGTTTGGCTCATGGCTCAGCGGGCTTGACGCCTCGAGCAGCAGAAGGCGCTCGTCCGGCCGCCCATGTCCCTCTTTTTAGAGCTTGTCCGCAGCGAGGGCAAGGCGAGTCTCGACGCTCACACCGAGAGAAGCACGCCGCGAGCTCGCTCGCCCGTCGCCCGCGTGACGGCCTCGGCATAGACGCGCACTTGTCTTTGGTATTCCTCGAGCCGTCCCGCCATTTCCACGTCGGTCTTGAAATCGACCACCGTCCACACGTGGGCGCCGTCTTCGATCTCGCAAAAAGCCAGGTCGAGCACGCCTTCGACGAAGGCGGTCGGTTCGCTCGCGTCGGGCAAGGACACGGGGGACTCGCGCCGGCAGACCGCCGCCACCGACGCTCGCACGAGCAAGGGGTGTGCGAGGGCGGCCAGCGCGGCGTTCGTCGCCGCCTCGACCTCTTCGGGCGGCGCCGCGAGCACGCGGGCCTGCGCTCTCACACACGCTTCGACGCGAGCCCGATTCGCGCCGAGCGGCACGGCCGAGAGAACGCCGTGGACTAGCACGCCGAATCGTTTGCCGTGCGGGCGACCCTGGCGAACGGTATCGGTCGCTTCGACGCGGACCTCGGCTTCGGGGCGAGTGGAGGCGCCGAGGGTGGCGCGGGCCTTCTGCTCGGTCACCGTGGCAATGCGAAACGACGGCGCCTTGCCGCGCGCGAGGAGCGCGTCGCGACGCGCGTGCCACTCGGCGTGCAACTTCTCGCCTTCGTTAGCGACGGTTTCGCCTTCGTCGGCCGTCAAAATGCGCTGCTGCCGGAGGCCTACGTCGTCTTGCTTGTCGAGCTCGAGGGCGAACGGATCCCAAAAGACCACGCGATGCTCGCCGCTCTCGGGCCGGTGCAGCCCTGGGCGCACCGAACCCTCGGCGCCACGACCCGACGCTTCGGGGCGCTCGCGAACGCTGTCTTCGCCGAACGGCGGACAATTCGGCGCCGGCTCCGCGTTGCGGCGCAGCGTGGTCTTCGGAAAGATCACGGGGTGAAGGACGTCGAGCCACCCCGACGCCGCTTCGTCACCGGCCACCGCGTCGCCCACCACGGGGACGACGAGCATCTCGCGCGCGCGCGTGGCGGCAACGTAGGTGAGGCGTACCGCTTCTTCGCCGTCGTGGCGTAGCATTTCGTCACGCTTCTCGAGCAGCTCCACGGGCGAACAGCCGGCCAGCGGCATGGCCCAGAGCTTGCGCTCGGCGTCGATGTAGCGCGAAGGTGCGCGCGCCGTGGGCGGAGCCGTGGGATCGACCAGAATCACCACGGGATACTCGAGCCCTTTGGCCTTGTGAACGGTCATGATGCGAACGCCGTCGGTGCCCTCCTCGACGACGGGCGCCTCGGCGGCCCCTCCCCTCTCCGCCTCCTCTTCGAGACGCGCCACGAACGAGCGAAACGACATGGCCCCCGACGACTCGAACCGCCGCGCCAAATCGAGCACGCGCAAGAGGTTACCGAGCGCCTGCTCGCCCGTCGGCCAGATGGCAACACCTGCATGCGCGCGCGTGGCCTCGAGCAGTTGGGTGAGGGTATCGGCGATCGGCCGCCGGTTTCTTCCGCGGTGCAGTCGCCCCAAGATTCCGAGCGCCTCCGCAACCATGGCCGTCAGCGGGTTGAGCTCATCGGGAGCGTAGGTCGCGACGGGCGAGAGCCTCCTCGTAGCGAGGCGCCTTTGCGGATCGGGATCGCTCGCGTGCGGGTATCGAAAGGCGAGGAGCGCGTCGTCGCCCACGGCGAAGAAGGGACCGTGCAGCGTCGCATATACGCTGAGCTCGTCGTCGGGCCATTCGATGGCCGACAGCGCGTTGCGAATCGCCACGACCTCTTCGCGCTGGTGAAACGAGCGCCCTCCTACGAGAACGTGCGGGAGGTGTCGCACTTCGAGCGCGCGCACGTAGGGCCGCGTAACGTCGGAGCCGAACTGCTGGAAGCGCTTGAAGAGCAAGCACACGTGGCGCGCTTGCACGGGTACGCCCTCTTTGGGCCCCTCGCGCTCGGTGATCTTGAAACCGCTCTTGTTGACGAGGTAGTCGACGAAAGCGCCCACCGCATCGGGCAGTGATTCCTCGATCCTGAATTTGACGATCTTGCCCCAATCGGAATAGGGGCGGGGCACCGGGAGCGCCACGATGGTCGGCTGCCCCGCCGGCTCGTCGCGGAAGGGCATGAGCGGCACGTATTCGGCTTGGCTGCCGTCGGCGCTGCCTTGCATGAGCGGCGAGAACGCGCGATTGACCGCCTCTTGAAGGGAAGGCACGCTCCGAAAGCTCGTGGTGAGATGAATCACGGAGGCGCCCGCCGCGACGAGGCGCCGCTTCGTCGCTTCGTAGAGGGCCACGTCGGCACGTCGGAAGCGGTAGATCGATTGCTTGGGATCGCCCACCACGAAGAGCTTGCCCGGCCTTGGGCGCGCGGCGAGGGGATCGCGTTCGCTCGGATCGTCGGCTGAGAGGAGCATCAAGATGTCGGCCTGCAGCGGATCGGTGTCTTGGAACTCGTCGACCAAGAGGTGCGTGAAATGCTCTTGCAGCTCGTTTCTCACGGCTCGGTCGTTACGCAAGAGATTGCGCG
>DATEMX010000393.1:0-2731 GCA_035275365.1 Polyangiaceae bacterium
CGTCGGAAACCAGGTGGGTCTCTACCCAAGCCGCCGCGGGCGTCGCGACGAACCACGCGCCGAGGCCGAGAAGCGTGCCGGCGAAACGTCGAAGCGCCTTCATTGTCCTACATGTCCTTACCCAAGGGCGGGTTGGCTGGACAACAATTCTTGGCATTTACATAACGACCGCTCGGGGTGAAGGTGCCCGCCATGCTCGCGAAGAACTGCTGCTTTGCACCCATCGCCCTCGTGATCGCTGCTTCTATCGGTGCTTGCGCCGGTGCTCCGCCGGCGCCGCCCCCCGTCGCCGTCGCGCCGCCTCCGATGGGCACGCCGCCGCTCGCCGCGGAGACGCACCTCGCCGATTTGCGCCAGCTCACGTTCGGCGGCGAAAACGCCGAAGCCTATTGGTCGTTCGACAACCGGCAGCTCGTGCTCCAGGCGCGACCGGCCAAGGCCGGCTGCGATCGCATCTTTCGGATGCAGGTTGCCGACGCTCGCCCGGCGCTCACGCCCGTCTCGAGCGGCAAAGGCGCCACCACGTGCTCGTACTTTCTGCCCGGCGACAGCGACGTCATCTACGCGTCGACGCACCTCGGGGGAGAAGCTTGCCCGCCACGTCCCGATCATAGTCAGGGCTACGTCTGGGCCCTCTACGATACCTACGACATCTTCCGAGCCAAGGCCGACGGTTCCGGCGTGACGCGGCTCACCGACACGCAGGGCTACGACGCTGAAGGCACCGTGTGCTCGAAAGACGGATCGGTCGTCTTTACCTCCGTGCGCGACGGCGACATCGACCTCTACCGCATGGACGCCGACGGGAAAAACGTAAAGCGACTCACCAGCAACGTCGGCTATGACGGCGGGGCGTTCTTCAACGCCGATTGCTCGAAGATCGTGTGGCGCGCGTCGCGCCCGGCGCCGGGCAAAGCGCTCGACGACTACAAGGCGCTCCTTTCGCGCGGGCTGGTTCGTCCGACGAAGCTCGAGCTCTACGTCGCCAACGCCGACGGCTCCGAGCCGACGCAGATCACGTATCTCGACGCGGCGTCTTTCGCGCCGTTTTGGCATCCGTCGCAGAAGCGGATCGTCTTCTCTTCCAACTACGGCGATCCGAAAGGCCGAGAGTTCGACATCTGGGCCGTCGACGTCGACGGTACACGTCTCGAGCGCATCACGCACGCGCCGGGCTTCGACGGGTTTCCCATGTTCTCGCCCGACGGAAAGTACCTCGCTTTCTCTTCGAACCGGGCGACGCCCAAAGGCGAGCACGACACCAACGTGTTCGTCGCGCGCTGGGTGGAGAGCCCCCCCGTGCCCGTCGCCGAGTTGCCGGCCGATCGGATCATGGCCGACGTCCGCTGGCTGGCCGATCCCGAACGCGAAGGGCGCGGCGTCGGCACGGCGGGCCTCGCTGCGTCCGGCGAATACCTGGAGAAGCGTTACCGCGATCTCGGCCTTTCCCCCGCGGGTGACGACGGCAGCTTTCGGCAAACGTTCGCCGTCACCACGGGCGTCAAGATCGAGAGCGATACGTCGCTCAAGCTCGGCGCGGCCGCCATTGCGCCGGAGAGCGTTCGTCCCGTGGGCTACTCGTCGAGCGGCGAGGCGAAGGGCGCGCTGGTCTTGGCCGGCTACGGGATCAGCGCCAAGGACCTCGGCGTCGACGACTACGAGAAGCTCGACGTCAAGGGCAAGATCGTCCTCGTCCGCCGGTTCGTCCCCGAGGGCGGTAAATTCAGCGATCGCGACGCGGAGCGCCGCTACGGCGATATCCGCTACAAGGCGTGGACGGCGCGCGAGAAGGGCGCCAAGGCGCTCATCGTCGTCGACGCGCCCCTCGCTCCCAAAGACGCCCCCAAGGATTGGAAGGCGCCCGACGAGGCACACTTTCCGTCGCCTCACGCCGACGGATACGGCGACGCGGGTCTTCCCGTCGTCATGATCAGGCGCGCGGCGGCGGAGCCGATCTTGGAGCGGCTCGCGAAGAAGCAAGCGGTTCGCGCCGAAGTCAAAGTGGCGCTGTCGCAGACCAAACAGAACGCGTTCAACGTGGCGGCGCGCTTGTCGGCCGGCTCGCCCGCCGACAAGCGATTGCCCGGCGTGGTGGTGGTCGGCGCGCACTACGATCATTTGGGCATGGGCGGGCGCGACTCGCTCGCTCCGGACAAGCATGAGCCGCACGTAGGGGCCGACGACAACGCGTCGGGCACGGCTGCGCTCTTGGAGGTGGCGCGCGCGCTTTCGCTGCGGAAGACCGAGCTCCGGCGCGACGTGCTCTTCTTGTCGTTCTCCGGCGAAGAATCGGGCGTGCTCGGGTCGACGCATTTCACGCGCGTCCCGCCGGCCGGTCTCAAGATGGAAGACGTCGTGGCCATGCTCAACATGGACATGGTGGGGCGCATGCGCGACGACAAGGTGAGCGTGCTCGGCAGCGATTCGGCCGAAGAATGGCGGAGCCTCGTTGCGCCGCTTTGCGCCAAGGCGCGTGTGGCTTGCGCGACGGGCGGCGACGGCTACGGGCCGAGCGATCAGATGCCGTTTTATGCGGCAGGGATCCCCGTCGTGCAGTTTTTCACCGGATCGCACGACGACTACCACAAGCCGAGCGACACGGCCGACAAGATCAACGGCGCCGGCGCGGCGGCGACCGCGCTCGTCGTGGCCGATCTCGCGCTCGCGGTCGATGCTCGCGACGCCCGCCTCACGTTGAAAAAGCTGACGGCGCCGCCGCCGCGCGGCGACA
>DATEMX010000394.1:0-6643 GCA_035275365.1 Polyangiaceae bacterium
GTTGATCGCGAACGGCGCCCGTGAACGCGCCGCGCGCGTGTCCGAAGAGTTCGCTTGCAAGAAGATCCTCCGAGAGCGTCGGGCAATTGACGATGACGAAAGGGCCTCGACGCCTGTCGCTTTGGTCGTGGAGCGCGCGAGCGAGGACGCCCTTGCCGGTGCCGCTCTCGCCGCGAAGCAACACCGTGGCGTCGGAACGCGCGGCGCGCTCGATCTCTTCGACCAACTGCCGGAAGGGCAACGACGCGGACGAGAGGTCGACTTGAGGCGCTACCTCCGCGAGCTCCCCTTCGAGCGCTGCCACGCGCCAAAGAAGCGATCGCTGCCCCAGGGCCTGGTCGATGACGTGGCGCACTTGCGGAGGCGTGAAAGGTTTCGGCAAATAGCCGATGGCGCCGCGGCGCACCGCCTCGACCGCCGAATCGAACGTCGCGTAAGCGGTGATCATGACAATGGCGAGGCTGGGGCGAACGGACAAGAGGTCCGGAATCAAGTCGAGGCCGCTCTCTTTACCGATTCGAATGTCGACGAAAGCGAGATCGAACGGCCCATTTTTCAGGGCGGCGCGGGCCAGCTCGCCCGACGCGGCTCCCGTGGCCTCGTGCCCCAATTGCTCCAGGCAAACGAGGAGCGTGGTGCGAATGTTCTTTTCGTCGTCGACCACGAGAATTCGCGTTTTGGGCGTCGCGGTATCGGAGCTCGAGTTCATTGAGCTTTAGGCAAGCCACAAGCGACGGTTTCTGCAAGAGGTTTCTGGCGCGCTCGGGGCGGCGCAGCTCATGAGGGCACCTTCGGGGTTCGCATGTACCGCTCCACGATGTCGGGATCGCAGGCGTCGAGGCGAACGCGGCGTGGACCGAGCTTTTGCCCGAGCAGCGCGCCGAGCGTCTCGTCGAACGCCACGAGGAGCCACGCTAGGGCGGCGTCACCAACTCCGACGGGCAAGCGCGCTGCGTAGCGCGTGTACCCAGCGATGTCTTTGAACTGGTCCATCGCCGTCATCATCGCGGGGTCGTCGACGAGACTCGGCGGCACTGGCCTCGCCGCGAGGTGCGGATCGGCCATGAACGCGCGGATCTCACCTGGCAATCGCGAGTGGTAGGTGCCGTCTTCGACGAGCGACGCAAGGGCACGCTGATGAGGGTGGGTCCCGTGGAGCAATTGATCGGCTTCTCTCGCCATCTCTTCGACGCCTCTCTCGTGCGCGCGCAAGAGCACGAGATCGTAGAGCGGGTGACGATGGAACGTTTGCAAGACGTGCTCGATGATGACCTGACGGGGCGAGAAGAGGCCGATGGGATCGAGCATCGTCGCGGGTCCCGAGAGGAAGCGACGCACGTTGTGGAAGATCCAAGGGATGCCTTGGCTTCGATAGAAGAGCTTGGTCTCTTCGCTCGCGCTCACCATCATCTGATCGCGCCCCGCCACGAGGAGCTGCGCGATCGTAGGCATCGCTTCGACGTGTCCGAGATCGCGCAGGCGTTCGAGCCTACGGCGAACCAAGCGGGGCCGGAAGAAGGCCAAGACCAGCATCACGACTTGCACGACCTTGTGGACGTTTTGCCGGACGCTTCCGGCAACGTCGGCGAGGAGCGACCAGCGCGAGCGACCGAGCCAGGCGGGCGGAGTAGCGCCTTGCATGACCGCCATCGTGGCCTCGTCGGAAGCACCGGGCGGGCGGCTTTCCGTCATCGGGCGATCACTCTGCGAAGCTGCGCCGCAGCCGGCTCAATGCCGCCGGAAGCGCACGCACCACGAGGCGAGCCCCGGCCTCTTCGTAGTCCTCGGAGAGCACGCGCGCGTTCTCGTAGACTTGCCCGATGAGCCCTTGCTTCGCATAGGGGACGAGCAGCTCCGCGTCGGTCATCGACGACTCGAAGAAATCGATGATCGTCTGTCGAAGGCTCGCCACATCGTTGGGGTCGTGCGCCGATACGACGATCGCGTCTTTGCCGTGCTTCTGGACGATCGCGGCCTTCGCCGCGGCGCCTATACGATCGGCCTTGTTGAAGAGCAGTTTGCTCGGCACCGAGTCGGCCCCGATGTCGCGGAGCACTTCGCGCGTGACCTCGAGCTGCGATTCGTGGGTAGGGTCGGAGGCATCGACGACGTAAACGAGCAGCGAGGCTTCGAGCGCCTCATCGAGGGTCGACCGAAACGAGGCCACCAAATCGTGCGGCAGCTTCTTGATGAAGCCGACCGTATCGGACACCAGGAGGCGCGGTTTGGTCTCGGGGTGGAGCGAGCGCACCGTAGTGTCGAGCGTGGCGAACAACTTGTCGGCGACGAGGACCTCGCTGCCCGTCAACGCCCGCATGAGCGACGATTTTCCCGCGTTGGTGTAGCCGACGAGCGCGACGCGGAGCTGATCGCGCCGCGCGTACCTTCGGTTGTCTTGCTGCTTTTGGATGGCGAGCAGCTCCTCGCCGAGCTCGGCGATGCGGTCGCGAATCTTGCGGCGATCGAGCTCGAGCGCCGACTCTCCGGCGCCCTTGCCGCGCTGC
Source organism: Polyangiaceae bacterium (assembly GCA_035275365.1). Taxonomy (GTDB): domain Bacteria; phylum Myxococcota_A; class Polyangia; order Polyangiales; family Polyangiaceae; genus DASWDH01. Next base: position 2,505 of record DATEMX010000394.1, read on the forward strand.
CTTTCGCTGCCACCGGCCTCGCGCATGCGGGGCGCGACGTAGTTGAGCCGGGCAATTTCGACCTGGAGCCTCGCTTCGCGACTGCGCGCGTGGCGATGAAAAATGTCGACGATGACACCTGTTCGATCGAGCACGCGTGCCCCCGTGGCGCGTTCGAGGTTCCTTGCCTGGCTCGGCGTAATTTCGTGATCGACGACGACCACGGCGGCCTTCTCGCCATCGGCGGCGTCGGCCCCGAATGCCGAGCCGCTCGCGGCCGACTCGTCATCGCCCACGTCCATCTCGCCGCCGTCGTCATCACTGTCGCCGTCCGAGGCCTGCGTTGCCTCAGCCTCACGCTCGGCCAAAAAGCGCGCGCGCGCCTTGGACTTTCGTTCGGGGGCTCGGGTGGGGACGACGCCCTTGCCGCCCGTCAGCTCGGCAAGCTCCTTGAGCTTGCCTTCCCCGAGGACCGCCGCCGCTGCCAGCGCCTCGCGACGCTGCGAAAGGGTCGCCACGACGTCGAAGCCCAGCGTGCGAACGAGCCGGCCGAGCTCCGACAGGTCCGATTCGTGCTCGACGTCGGAGACCGAAGGGAGCTGAACACCAACGAGGACGCAGCGAGGGCGCGAAGACGAGTCTTGGGGCATTGAAGAACGCTGTCCTAGCACGCTCTCCTTTCGAACGCCGACCCGCCCACAACTGACGCGATCGCTATCCCGAGGAATGCATCTTGCTCTTTCGTACGCGCATGAAGCCCGTCACCTGCTGGATGCACGTCGCCTGCGCTGCCGTCGTTTCCAGCGCAGGACTTTGGCCATCTCGAAGAGCTCGCATCGCTTCCCGCAGGGACCCGGTGTGCGTTGCGGCTGCCTTCGCGGTAGCAGCGGTTCGTCCCGCCAGGCCGATTCGATGGGGATCGGGCTGATGAGCGCGTCACGCTGTGTCTTCTACGAAATTCAGCGGCCCGATACGAAAGGTCGCTTGTGATCGGCGCATACGAGCTGAATGGCGTGGCGGCCGCTCAACGCGGCGGTCGGGATTCCGCCGCCCGGTTCGACCCATTGCCCGGCCATATAGAATCCATCAAGGCCGCGCAATTTCTTGCTCACATGCCCGAACAGGCTCTCGGAGCTCGGCATCCACCCTTCGAACGCGCCTCGCCAGGATCGGGCCATGGTCCAATACGTGAGAGGTGTCGCGATGTCCGTTGCGCGGACCGAGAGTCGAATGCCCGGAAAGTGCGCTCCGAGTTTCTCGAGGACGAGTTCCGCCATCGCGTCCTTCTCGCTATTGTAGCGCGTGCCCAGCGTCGCCCACCAGTCGTAGTCCGTCGAGAGCATCGCCTGCACGACGGTGTGCCCGAGCGGCGCAAAGCTCGCGTCGTCGTTGTAGACGCGCACGTAGAGGTGATCGTTGCGCCGCCCCCCGACGTCGAATGGTTCGATGCCGTCGATGACCAGCGTCGACGGATACTCGGTGTATGCTTTCGCCACGCCGAAACTTGCGAGGACGATCGGCTCGAAGAGCTTCCAGCGATCGAGTCGCTCGCGAGTCTTGTCGGCGTCGTAGCGTCCGCCGAGCAAGCGCAGCACCGTTTCAGGAGCACTTGCGGTGGAGATCACTACATCGGCTGGAAGGACGGTGCCGTCGGCAAGACGTACGCCTCGAGCGTGGTCCGCCTCGACGAGCACCTCGTCTACGGTCGCGTTCATGATGGCCTCGCCGCCCAGCTTTCGATAGGTCGCCTCGAGTGCCCGGCGGAAGGCGTGCGTGCCGCCGATGGGCCGCGACAGGTAGCCCTGCTCGAGGTAGCCAAGCACCATCAGCAAGAACAGGGTGGGCGTCGTTTCCGGCAGCATGCAGGTGAACATGCGCCGCAGCCGCTGGCTAGAGAGGTGCTCGCTCGCCCACTGTCCGATCGGTTTTCGGAAATGGACCATCGCTCCCATCGCGTCGCGCATCTCCCACGCTGCTCGCATCCAATCGCGAGGCCCACGGAGCTCGGGGGCGTCGATCGGCGGCTTCATGGCGAGGAACTTAGCGGCACCTTCCCGTAGCCGGGCGAGCTCGACTTCGTCCTCGGGTGAAAGCTCGATCAGTAGGGCGGTGAACGCGTCCAGATCGCACGTGAACGGCACGTCGGTTCTAGATGACGCATCGCGGTAGGTCGCCCACGTGTGCAGCGGGCGCAGCTTCACGGCGGGCAGGATGTCGAGCTCGCGATAGACTTGCTCGAACGGTCCGCCGGTCAGCCAATGAATGCACCCGTCGATCGTGTAGCGGCCGCGCTGCCAAGCGGTGCAGACACCCCCGAGCGCAAGGTTGTGTTCGACGATCGTCGTTCGAAATCCGCTTCGCAGTGCGTAGCAACCGGCTGACAGCCCAGCGACTCCGCCGCCGATGATCACGAGTTTTCGGTCCATGACCGCCTCGAAGCAATGGATGTGCCCGCGATCTTGCCCGCAGCCCTGCGAGCAACCTGCCGCGAGCGCGGACGCAAGGCGTGCGCTCGACGTGCATCCCGTGCGTCAGCCGCGGAACGAGTGCTGCTGCATTAGGATCAGGGAATGCTTGATGTCGAAGCGTTGGGAGCGCCCCGGACGCTCTTCGCGCTGGGCGCTTGCCCTTCGAAAGCGCCCTTCCGGCGACCTCTTCACGAGCCGTTCGAGAATGTTGAAGGTCGCGTCGGGTTTCTTCCTGCCGCCGCTCGGACTGTCTCTGGTTCATCGCACCACCCGAGAGTGGTGGCTCGGCGGATCGGCGTACGGCAGTGATGGTGATCTGTCGCGTATCGGTTCGGTCCTCGGAATCGCCGCGACTCTCGCGATGGGTGCCGGCCTTGTGCTACTCATCCCAGAGGAGACGCGCGCACGGGCTCGTCGCTTGTTGGCGAACGCACTTCCGAGTCGACGGATATCGGATCAGAGCGCTTCGGCCATGAGCTCCAGGGTCTCCAATGTCGACCCGCGGAACGCGAACCCGCGCGACGCAGAAGACGCAGACGCCTGTGATGCCTGTTGATACTCCAGCAGTCCATTAGCGAGTTGGATCTCTCGGACGGCCGCTTGTCAACGGAAGCAGCGTTTCGGTCTACCTGTCCGCACTCGGCTACGAAAACGTTCACGTCCGCTCGGCGATCGATCGCTTGGTTGGCCCGAACATGCACCGTACGATGCCATCGTCATCCGATCGATACGGGGTCATCGGGATGGCTAATGTCGGTGCCTCATGCCGCACGGGCATCCTCCGCCGTCGCCCATCGGGCAGCTGCCAGCGTGTCCCATCGGACACGCACCGCCGTCCATCATCGGGCAATTCATCTCTCCCATCATGGGGCTGCCCGATCCATGCATCATCGGGAAATCGCCCCCATCGGGCCCATCAGGGCGGGCCCCGGAGCCATGCATGGCGCCCGTCATGCCACTCCGCGAGCTCATCGATGACGAACTGATACCGCTCGCTTGCGAAGCGCCGCATGACCAAGTGCAGACGGACGCGATGATGAGAAGGAACAGGGGTAGCGATGGTTGGCGGTGCATGGGTTCGACATCTGCAACAACCGGACCGGACCTCGGCTGTGATGATTCCCGGTCGAGGGGACGACGCGGGCGCCGTCATGGTCGTGACACCGACCTCGAACGGATCCGATCGAGGATGGTAAATACAAACGCGCCTGCGGCGACGAACAGCAGGTGCCCTTGCCATCGTGGATCGGCAACCACTCGGCCGACGAGGCTTCCCAGGAGCGCACCGAACGTTGCGACGACGACGCGCTCGAACCGTATCTTCGGACGAGGCCATAGGTACACCGCGACTCCCGTCAGAAAGAACACGATACCAATTGAAGCGAACAACGTTGGTACCAACGTGGGCACCTCCAAAGTTTCCTTATGCGACCGGCATGCCACCGAGCCCGTGGCATTGTCTGTTTCCGGCGACATTCATGCCCACAACCGCAAGACTGGCATGCTCCTCACTGCGCCACCAGAGCACCGTCCACGGTGAGCGCGCATGGCCGATCACGAACGAAGCTGCGTCGGAGCAGAGCCATACGGCACCTTCGGCGATCTCCTGCGGAGTTCCTGCCCATCGGCTTTTAGTCCATGGACCAGAAATCTTGCCATTAGTCTTCGTCCCTGATCTACTGATGACATGCC
>DATEMX010000395.1:0-2078 GCA_035275365.1 Polyangiaceae bacterium
GACTTTGTCGTAGAGGGTCGTCAGGCCGTCTTTGCCCGTCTCCAGCGATCGCGCCGCCTTCTGCAAGGCCTCGGCGAACGTGCGACCGATGGCCATCACCTCGCCGACGCTCTTCATCTGCGTTCCGAGGCGACTCTCGGCCCCCGGGAACTTTTCGAACGCGAAGCGCGGCCATTTGACGACGACGTAGTCGATGGTCGGCTCGAATGCGGCGCTCGTCTTGGTGATGTCGTTCTCGAGCTCGTCGAGGCGATAGCCCACCGCCAGCTTGGCGGCGATCTTCGCGATGGGATACCCAGTGGCCTTCGAAGCGAGCGCGCTCGATCGCGAGACGCGCGGATTCATCTCGATGACGACCACGCGTCCGTCTTTGGGGTTGACGGCGAACTGCACGTTCGACCCGCCCGTCTCCACGCCGATTTCCGTCATCACCGCGCGCGCCGCGTCGCGCAGGCGCTGGTATTCGCGATCGGTCAAGGTCATCGAGGGCGCCACGGTGATCGAATCGCCGGTGTGGACGCCCATCGGATCGATGTTCTCGATCGAGCAAATGACGATGAAGTTGTCGGCGCGATCGCGGATGACCTCGAGCTCGTACTCTTTCCACCCGAGCACGCTCTCCTCGACGAGCACCTCGCTGGTCGGGCTCTGGTTCAGCGCCCAGAGAACCTTTCGATCGAGCTCGTCCTCGGAATAGATGATGTCGCCGCCGCTGCCGCCGAGCGTGAAGCTCGGCCGCAAGATGGCGGGAAAGCCCATCTCCTTCACCACGGCGCGCGCTTCTTCGAGCGTGTGGGCGTAGCCGGAGCGGGGGCACGAGAGGCCTATTTTGGCCATCGCCTCCTTGAAGAGGAGGCGATCTTCGGCTTTTCGAATCGCGGCGGGTGACGCGCCGATGAGCTCGATGCCGAGGCGCTTCAAGGTGCCGTCGGCATCGAGCGCGAGGGCGAGGTTCAGCGCCGTTTGACCGCCCAAGGTGGGGAGCACGGCGTCGGGCTTCTCGCGCGCCAGGATGCGCGCCAAAGTCGCCGGCTCGAGCGGCTCGACGTAGGTGCGGCCGGCCAGCTCGGGGTCGGTCATGATCGTGGCCGGATTCGAGTTGACGAGAACGACGTCGTACCCGACCGAAGCGAGCGCCTTGGCTCCCTGCGTTCCCGAGTAGTCGAACTCGCAGGCCTGACCAATGACGATGGGGCCCGAGCCAATGATGAGGATCTTTCGAAGGTCGTTTCGCCTGGGCATGACAGCGGGGCAGGCAGTAGCACAGCCCGCGGTTTTCGGGGAGCCTTCGATACCGAAGAAGCTCCGCGCCGCGCGCTGCCGCGCCTCGGGCATGCGAAGTGCTCTGCAAATGAAGCAAATGCGGCCCGAATGCGGCTGCTGAACTAAAATCTCCCTCCGGGTATGCTGGGGCGGAAAGAGAGGGGGCCTAACGCGTGCTGGAGAAAGCAACGATGAGACGACGGGGCCCCGCAAGGGCGTGGTGTAAAGCACCGTTCGCAATGGCCCTGTGCTCGGCGCTTCTCGCTGGGGATTTTGCGGCGAGTGCGCAGACATCCGACGACGAGTACGCGCGACGGCATTTCGAGTCGGGCGCGGCGTACCTTCAGCAGAGCAACTACGACGACGCGTTGCGTGAATTCCAAGCGGCGTATTCGCTGTCGAAGCGACCGCAGCTCTTGCTCAACATCGCCAACGTCTACGAGCGACTGGGCAAGCTCCGCGAGGCCATCGATGCCCTCACCCAATACCTCGGCGACGATCCCAAGAGCGTCGACCGCACCACCATCGAGACGCGCATCGCCAACTTGAAAAAGCGCCTCGACACCGCCCCCCCGGTGGCGAGCGCCTCCCCGGTCCCCACCGCGGACAGGGCGGCCCCGCCGAGCTCGGCTGCCAGCACGGCGAGCCCCGCTCCCTCGCCCGCGACTCCGCGACACCCGGCCAACCGCGCGCCCGCCTACATCGGATTCGGCGTCGGCGGAGCGGCGGCGATCGGTGCGGTCGTGACGGGCCTCTTGGCCAACGGCAAGTTTCACGACGCCGAAACGAGCTGCAAGCCGAACTGCCCGGACGAC
>DATEMX010000396.1:0-13828 GCA_035275365.1 Polyangiaceae bacterium
AGGGGCGGGCAAACTGGCCGTGGCTTTTGCTCTTGGCGGAGCCGCGGGAGCCGTTGCTCACGCGCGCTTGGCCGGGCAGGTGAGCGACGTCGCGGTTGCCCAGGTGCCCGCGCTCATCGCGCCGCAAACGGAGCGGGTCGAAATCGTGGCGCCCGGCACTGCTTCGCCTGCGGTCGTCGATCCAAGGACCACGAAGGAAACGAAGGACGAGCGAGCCCCGGCGCGTGACGACGATCTGAGCGTCGAGCGAACGACGCTCGATCGCGCGCGTCGGGCGTTCGGCGCCGGCGACTACGGCAAAGCGCTCGCGTCGATCGACGAGCACGCCAGCAAATTCCCCCACGGCCGACTCGAAGAAGAGCGCGAAGCGCTCGCCGTGCGAACCCTCGCCGGCGCGGGAAGGAACGGCGAAGCCAAGGCGCGCGGCGCGCGCTTCGCCGTGCGCTTCCCGCAGAGCTTTCTCTTGCCTACCGTGAACGACGTGCTGCGTGGGATTCCGTGACGGAACGAGGCGCCTCCTGCTCATTTGGCTCGAGAGATGAATCGGCACACAAGAAAAGCCGATTCGAAAGGAACTCATGCGAAGCCTTGTCATGACCAGTTTGCTCGTGATCACCGCGTGTGAAACCAAAATGCTCGAAGTGGGCACCGACGGCGGGAGCGCGATGGCGACACCGGGTACGCCAACTGGCGCGCGCTGGACGGGCAACGCCGCCGACTGTCCGTCGGCGCGTCCCGAACCCCTCACGCCGTGCGCTGTCGCCGGAGGACAGAGCTGTGTGTATTGGCCCGCGGATCAGGCGAGCCGGAACGACTTCGAGATCGTCTCCTGCTACGAAAATGCCCCCGGGTCTCGGCTCTGGTATAAGCATCTGGTTAGTTCGTTCATCAGGGCGGACAAGTGCCCGCATGAAGAGCCAACAACGGGCGAAGGCTGCTTTGGCCTGAGCGGCATCGTGTGCCCGTATCCCGTCAGACGAGAGTGCGTGTGCCGCGAAAATGTGTGGGCCTGCGTGGCGGAGCCGTTGCTTCAGGGGCCTTCCGATCTTCCGCTCAGCACCGCGGTGAAGGACGCCTCGGCCGCTCACCGCGAAGCGTGGTGCACGTGGTACGCGCAATTGGGGTACGGACCCGGATGGCTATTGCCCGACGAGCTGCCGGTTGACGACAACGGTTATGCGCAAGCCCCCCAGGGGGGGGAAAAAATCAATTTCTTCGGTGCTTGCTATGCTACAGGCGTTGCCGTTTCGCAGTGCGCCGCGAACATGGCGCTCGCGACGGCGTGCGAGGCGACCCTCGACGAGCTCTCCGACTGCGCCATGACCGTCCAACGGGGGTTGCCTTCCCCGCACGGCTGCGCGCGTCTTTTGTCGCGCCCGAATTGCCAAGGCCTCCTCATCCACGCGGGCGACTCTGGATCAGACGCGGGCGACTCTGGATCCGACGCCGGCTTCGGCTTGAGCTTGAGCTGCATCACATTCCGTGTCCGTTAGGAGTCCCTCGCGACGCGCGAACGCTACAACTCGTTCGAAGGTGCGCGCCTGCGCGACATGAGCCGCGTCACTTCCTTCGTCAACTGGTCGAGCGTGTAAGGCTTGTCGATGTACCCGTCGGCGCCCGCCTCGTAGGAGTGGGCGCGCACCTCGAGCGAAAATCGCTCGCTCGTCATGAGCACCGCGACGTCGCGGAGATCGGGATCGACGCGGATCTGCTCGCACACTTCGTAGCCGGAAATGCGCGGCAAGCGAAGATCGAGGCAGACCAGATCGGGGCGGCGTTCGCGGATCATCGAGAGCGCCGCGTGCCCGTCGGTGACGGCGACTACCTCGAGCCCCGCACGCGTCAGATGCTCGGCGACTTGTCGCCGGAGTGAAGGCTCGTCTTCGACCAGCAGAACCAAGCGTTTGTGTGGACGGTTGGACATGAAATCGGCGCTCCCCCAATCTCGCCGTGCAAGTCTGGCGGCGAGACACGAAGCCGACCGCGTTCAAAAACGTAGTGTCGGTCCTCGCAGCGTCACTGCGACAAAAGCCAATTTTTGCAGCAGCGGGTCGGCGCCTCCGACCTTCTGCCAGGCGAGGCTCGCGCCCCCTTCGAAGGTCACTTGTCGATTCAAGCGGAAACCCAGCGACAGAAGCCCCGAGACGACCGACAGCGCGCCGGCCTCGTCGCGCAGCGTGTCGGCGAGACCCCCCTCGAGCGTGACGAGCCAAGGATTCGTTTGCCAGGTCGCGTTCAAGATCCCCTGCAGCTGCTGAGATACGCGGCCGGTGAAGCGGTTGACGGCGGGCGCGTACTGGGCTCGGAGCAAAAATGCGACCATGTCGCGAAAGGGGATCTGGTGGCCGACGACGCCGCTGACGGTCATGTAGGTGTTCCACTCGGCGATTTCGAAAGGGGGAGGCAGCGACGTTTTTACGCGCGCCGCCCCGAGGGCGACTTCGGCGCGCGTTCGCGCCGAGAAGCGATGGGCGAGCCCCTCGGACGCCTGGAGAAAGAGGTAGTCGTACCCCGTCGACAGCGACGATTTTTCGAACGAGAGCGCCGTGAGGGAGCGATCGGTCGGCGTGAGCGCGTAGTCCAAGACCGTCTCGAGCCGTGGGCCGTTCTGCAGGGGGATCACCCGGCGCGCGCTTTCGGTCGCACCACCGTTCACCGAATACGACGCGAGAAAGCGGAGCGACACGCGCGGCACGGGCACGTAGAAAACGTTGACCGCCGTGGCCGAAGCCTCGTAGTCGACGTGGGCGCGCACGAGCGGATCGACGCGCATCGTTCCGGGGACGGCCGAGCCCGGCAAGCGCGCGGCCGAATAGTTCAAAAATCCGTAGCTCGCGTATTCGTCGAAGGTGACGCGCACGCTCCTCGTGCGCCACGCCGCGTGAAGGAACCCGCTGTGCAAAAACGCCGGGTTGATGCCGCGCTGCAAGTCGGCGAGCCCGATGCGCGGTGCGTAAGCGAAGGTGACGTCCGATTGGTGCGAGGCGAAGCCGAGCGTCAGGCTGGGGACCGTCTCGAAGTTCAGCGTCGGATCGTCGGCAAAGCCGAAGTACCCGCCGCGCACCTCGTTGCGATCGGCGAGCTCGAGCGAACCGCGAAAGGGCGCCCCCAAAAAGGGCACGAGCGCCAACGCCGGGACGACGAAGGGGTTCACTCCACGACGACCACGTCGCCCCCTTGCAGCATGAAGGTCGCTGCACGAGGCTCGTTGCGCTTGAGCGCTTCGAACGTGAAGCGGATGCGACGGAGCGACGGAGTTTTGCGCAAGACGAAGATGCGATCGCGGTCGGCGAACTCGTTCATGCCTCCAGCGTTGGCGAGCGCCTGCAGAACACCGGCGGTCGCGTCGAGTTGGTAGCTGCCGGGGTGCGTCACCTCGCCGAGCACCGAGACCGTGATGGGTTGGAATTCGTCGACGTTGACGGTGACGCGTGGAGTCACGACGTACTCCTTCAGCTTGGCTTCGAGCTCTCGCGCCACGTCGGAGGGGCGCTTGCCGCGGACCTCGGTCTCGCCCAAGAAAGGGAGCGACACCTTGCCGTCGCCGCGCACCTTGACCCGCGACGACATCGCCTCCTGTTCGAAGACGCGAACGCTCAGCATGTCGCCGACGTGGATCAGGTAGTCGTCGCTGCGCCCTGGAGCCGTCGCCGTAGGTAGATCTTGGATCCAGGTGTAGTGCCCGGGGCTGGAGCAAGCGAAGACGCAGCCAGCGACGATTGCAAACAGGGCGGCGCCGAGGCCGCAGGGAACGCGGAAATTTAGCCGGCGCCCTTGCCCGTCAGAACGACGGGGACGGTTTTGAGAATCAGATTGAAATCCCGTCCCAAGCTCCAATGGTCGATGTACTGCATATCGAGATACATCCAATCCTGAAATCCGACCTTGTTCCTCCCGCTGACTTGCCAGAGGCAAGTGAGGCCGGGGCGAACGGAGAGCCGCCGGCGCTGCCACGGCTCGTACTGGGCGACTTCGGAGGGGAGCGGGGGGCGAGGACCAACGACGCTCATCTCGCCGCGCAGCACGTTGATGAGCTGGGGCAACTCATCGATGCTGAATTTGCGAATGAAGCGGCCAACGGGCGTGATGCGCGGATCTTTCTGGATCTTGAACACCGGGCCGGTTTGCTCGTTTTGCGTCATGAGGCGGAGCTTCAGCTCTTCGGCGTTGGCCACCATCGAGCGAAACTTCAGCATGAAGAACGTGCGCCCGTGCATGCCGACCCGCTCTTGCTTGAAGAAGATGGGCCCGCGCGAGGTGAGCTTGATGACGAGCGAGGTCACCAAGATGATCGGCAAGAGCATCCACAGCGCCGCGGCCGACGCAGCGACGTCGAAGAGGCGCTTGAAGACCATCTGCACCGGCTTGTGCTCGACGTTGAGGAAGTGGACGTAGCCGTCGCGAAAGCCACGGCCGTTGACGGGCCGCGCGCGGCTCAGGCGAAACCCGTAGGCCGGAAGGGCGAAGGGAACGCCAAAGCGCTCGCAAGTGCGGATGGCCGCTTGCATGGCTTCGCCGTTCTTGGCGGGGTTGCCGGCGATGTAGACCTCGGCGATGGCGTTTTGCTTGAGGCAACTTTCGAGATCGTCCCAGCGGCCGAGAACCGGGGCGGGGAGCCTTCGTTGCTTGCCGTCGTCTTTCCAGTTGAGGTAGCCGAACACCTGCCGGCGCTTGCTGGTGTCGCGGACGTCTTCGCCGGTGACGCGACCCAAGGGGCCCGTTCCGATGACGAGCACCTGCTCCGGGGGCGAATGGCGCCACGAGCGAAACGCCACGACGGTGGCACGCACGAACCAGACGCCTGGCCCCGTGAGCAAGAGGAACGTTCCCACGCCCGAGTGCTCGTGACCGGGCACCTTGGAGAAGAGAAAGAGCGCAACTGCGACGCTGACGACGAGCACCGACGTGACGGCAAGCTCGCCCACGAGCCCTTCGGACCAAGAGTCGTAGTGCCGGAGCACGCGGGCCCCGAGCATCCATACGCCAAGGGCGAAGCAGCTGACGACAGCGGAGTAGTGCCACGATTCGGTGCGGCCGATGGTGGAGATGGCGGTCGCTGCAACGACGAGCAGGCAATCGGCCGCCAGGTTGAGCTTCGATGTGACACCGGGCGCCAGATTGTGGAGGACGTTGCGACCGGCTCGAAAGGCGGCCTCGCCCCGGCTCGAAGAAGCCGGGGGCTCACTGCGCGGAACGTTCGGAGCGGCCGCGACCTCGCGAAGCGAAGGCCGATTGGCCAACCCCGTGGGTTTCGACGTGGGCGGGTTTGGTTGTTGCGGGGTGGTCGCGTCGCGATCACCGCTGGTGCTGGATGGGGGAGGGGTCTCGCACGAAGAGTTAGCGTTCATGAAAATACTCGGACTCGTGAGATATCGATATAGCGATAGCGAGGCGATCTCGCGAATCGTAGCTGTCGAAATCGAGGAGTCTTGAGAGCCGTGAGTGTGGAAGAGTCGATGGGACGATCGGTAGTCTCGGTAGTCGGAGAGCCGGTGACGAACGCGCGCTGAGATAGGGTTGTACAGCCTTGCGGGTGGCGCGACGACGAGGTGCACGAGCCGTTCCCGAGGTTCGGTAGCGATCCGCAGGGAGGGCCGCTCAGACGATCGATTGTGGTCGGGCGATCGATTGTGGTCGGGTGGTCCTTTGGTCCGATCACCCGAGACGATCGCGAGAGCGCTCGCCTCCTCCCGTTCGATCCCTGTCTGCTGGACGCGATGCCGTTCGTCATCTTTGCTTTTTGCTCACTCCGCGTTTGCCACTTCTTACAGGCGGACACACGCAACCACACACCATAACGAAACCAGTTTCTTTGCACAATCGTTTTTGCGGCCGCACGCACGATTTTGCGGCGCGGGCGTTTGGGTACAAGGTAGGGCCTTTACCTAGCAAACTCCGTCTTTTAGCACGTTTCGGTCCCGGCGATTCGCTTCGACTTCGGCCGGGGCCACCGGACCCCGATTGGGGTCGATTGCCCAGGACAGCAAAGCTGCGGCCGGCGCCACTCGCGCTGGAGGATCGCGAAATCTTGCGGTTTTCGCTCTGGGAGGTCCGGCGAGGTGGCGCGCCGGTCCTTCTAGATGCTCTGGCTCTGGCTCGCGCTAACGGTAACGTTGCGGAGCTTCGTTGCGAGCAGATCCATGGCGACGTGGTTGTCGCCGCCTTCGGGGATAACGACGTCGGCGAATCGCTTGCTCGGCTCGACGAACTCGATGTGCATGGGCCGAACGGTCCGGTGATACTGCTCGTCGACTTGGGCGAAGGTTCGCCCCCGCGCTTCGATGTCGCGCCGCACGCGCCGGAAAACCCGGAGATCGGCGTCGGTGTCGACGAAGACTTTGATATCGAAGCGACGCCGAATCTCGACGTCGGCGAAAATGAGGATGCCCTCGACGATGATGACCGGTACGGGCTCCACCGGCTTCGCGCTCTTCTGGCGCGTGTGGGTGACGAAATCGTAGATCGGCATTTCGATGGGCTTGCCCTCTGCGAGCGCGTCGAGGTGCCGAACCAAAAGATCGTTGTCGAGCGCGTCGGGGTGGTCGAAGTTCTGTCGATCACGCTCGTCGGGGGGCAACATCGACCGGTCCTTGTAGTAGGCGTCGTGGTCGATGATGATCGCGTCGCCGTCTCGCAGCGCCTCTTTGAGATTGCGTGCGACTGTGGTCTTGCCCGATCCGGTCCCCCCGGCAATTCCGACGAAGAAAGGCTTGCAGCGGAGCATGGTGGTGGAGTGTAAGGCATCATGGAGCAACTAACAGCCGGGCCTGCATCTTTGGGTTGCCACGACGTTTCATGAAAGGGCTTTCGAAAAAATGGATCTCCGACAAGTCGCTCGCGCGCCGGCGCGTCCCCTCATTCTTCTTGCCAATGACGACGGCTATCAGGCCAAAGGAATTCGCACGTTGGCCGTCGTGCTTCGCCAGTTTGCCGATGTCATCATTTGCGCGCCGGAGACGGAGCAGAGCACCACGAGCCACTCGCTCTCGCTCACGCGTCCGCTTCGCTTACGTAGCGTGACGGAAGGTGTATTCGCGGTCGACGGAACGCCCGCCGACTGCGTTTACGTCGCGTTGAACGGGGGAACGAAGGTTCTCTCGCGTACCCCCGACGCCGTCGTCTCGGGCATGAATCACGGCCTCAATCTGGGCGCCGACGTCTTTTACTCCGGTACCGTTGCGGCGGCGCGCGAAGGAGCCCTCCGAGGGATCCCCGCCATGGCCGTCTCGGCCGACGCCGCTGCCGACTCGGTGCTGGCCGCGACCATCTGCGCCTCACTCGTGCGCGCGATGCTCGACGCCGTTCCCGTTTCGCCGGCCGAGGGCGGCGAAGACAAGCCACCGTTTCGCCGGTTGGCGCTGGCTCCGCTCCTCAACGTCAACGTTCCAGCACAGCCGACTTCGGAGGTCGTCGCCACGCGGCTCGGGCTTCGCCTCTACGAAGACATCGTCGAGTTTCGCACCGATCCCCGCGGGCGCGAGTACCTCTGGATCGGAGGCGGCGGCGTGCATCATGGAGCGCTGTCCGGCTCGGACACCGAAGCCCACGATCGGGGTGCTGTCAGCGTGACGCCTCTCTTGCTCGATCTCACCTCCGGCGAAGGCTCCGTGCTGGCCGAACGGCTGGTGGGCGCGGCGCGCCCGTGATCTGTGCTAAGGCGTGATCTCGATGGCCAAGGCAAAAGGATCCGCGAAGTCGTCCCGCAAGCGAGTTCCGGCTCGCCCTGCGCCCACGCCGCGCGGTGTTTCGGCGAGGCCTTCACCCGCGCCCCTTCGCGTCGTCGTGCCGGCGACGAGCGTCGATACGCTCGCGTACGTTCGCGCGCTCATCCGCAACGTCCCGGATTTTCCGAAGCCCGGTATCCTTTTCAAGGACATCACGCCGCTCTTGGCCGATCCCAAGGGTTTCCATATCGTCATCGACTCGCTGGCGGAGCGCTTCATCGGCGAGCACGTCGACGCCATCGTGGGCATCGAGTCGCGCGGCTTCATCTTCGGGAGCGCGCTCGCCGCCCGCCTCAACGCGAGCTTCGTCCCCGTGCGTAAGCGCGGCCGGCTCCCCGCCGCCGTCGATCGGGTGAGCTACGACCTCGAGTACGGGTCCACCGAGCTCGAGATGCACAAACACAGCATCCACGAGGGCGCCAAAGTCCTGGTGGTCGACGACCTCTTGGCCACCGGAGGCACCGCGTCGGCAACGGCGCAGCTCGTGCGGCGCCAGGGGGGCTACGTCGCGTCGTTCGCCTTCGTTCTCGAGCTCGACTTTCTCTCGGGGCGCGAACGCTTGATGCCGGTGCCGGTGGTGTCGCTCCTGCACTACGCGATGGGCGAATAGGGGAGCTCGGGCAAGCTAAGCTACGGCGGTCCCATAGTCGGATGCCGGGCCCGTACGCGTGCCCGTGCCCGTGCCCGGCCTTTTCGCCGGCAAGTTTTCCTACGGATAGGCTGGTCACGCGGAGGCCTGTCGACGAAGGTCCACTTGGTGGTCGATGCCCTCGGGCTGCCTCTCACGTTCGAGCTCACCGAAGGTTCTTCGCAGAAAGTTGCTCACCTTCGTGTACGGGCACGGGCACGGGCACGTTTACGGGTGCCATAATTCATGGATATGCCCTAGACGAGGTCCTTCGGAAAGGGCATCACGCGGGCGATCTCGCGTTCGCCGAGGGCCAGCGCGACCAGCCGATCCAGGCCGAGCGCGTTGCCCGCCGAGGGAGGCATGCCTTCCTCGAGCGCCGCCAAAAATCGATCGTCGATAGGGTAGACGGCCTTGCCGGCGGCGCGGCGTAGACGTTGATCCTCCAAGAATCGTCGTCGCTGCTCGTCGGGACAGGTGAGCTCGCCGAAACCGTTGCAGAGCTCGACGCCGCCCAAATACAGTTCGAACCGCTCGCAAACCCGAGGATCGCTCGGATTGCGCCGCGCCAGCGACGCTTGCGAGATGGGATAGTCGAAGAGAAAGAGCGGGCGGTCCATGGCCGCGATGGCCGGTTCGACCTGCTCGACCAAGGTTCGGTAGAAGAGATCGGGATCGCGTTCGGCCATGGCGAAATAGTCGGTCTCGCCCACCCGCGCGAAGCGCTCGAAGGCGTCGGCGACCGTCATGCGTGCGAACGGGGAAGCGACTCGCACCGGACCGTGCTCGGCGACGAGATCGTGGTGCCCGTGGAGGGCGAGCACGATCGCCGTCACCACGTCTTCGGTGTCGTCCATCACCGTGCCGACTCCTTCGAACGCACGGTACCACTCCAGCATGGCGAACTCGGGGTTGTGGCGTATGCCGCTCTCGTCCTGACGAAACACGTGCGACATCTGGAAGAGACGTGGCACGCCGCCCACGAGCAGCCGCTTCATCTGGTACTCCGGGGACGTCATCAAGAAGCCCCCCGTTGCCTCGATGGCGTCGAGGTGAAAGTCGAGCCCCGGCGAAGGGACGAGCTGGGGTGTGTCGACCTCGAGAAACCCGCGGTCGGTGAAGAAACGCCGCGCCGTGGCGAACGCGTGGGCACGAGCGCAGAGGTTTCGGCCCACGCCTCCTTGGGCGAAGCGCGCGTGCTCCTTTCCCGTGGGGCACGAGGGCACGTGGCGCTCGATCAAGGAGCAGAGCTCGAGACCCTTCGGAGCGCGTGACACCGACAGCACGACCAAGTCCCCCACCTCCACGCTCACGGGACCTTCGCCGAGAGCCGCGGTGACCGCAGGCGGGGCCGTAGGCCCGCGCCGAGTCATCTCAGGGGCGAAGGTCCAGGTGACGCGGAGCGTCGCGAACGCGTCGGCGATCCAGACGGCGCTTGGCTCGCGGCTGACGATCCTCCCTGCGAGATGAAAAGGGCCGCCGGCCTCGGGCAGCCGGTCGCTCGGGAAGAATTTTTCAGGTGCTGTCGCGGGTCGCATGCGGGACGACGAAAGCTATATACTAGGGAATGCTCGATTTCGGCGCTGGTGACCGTCCGACCCATCCGGACGGTCTTTCGCGTCGCGCGTCACCCATCATGCCCGTCGCGGCCCTCGTGGGCGGACTCACGCTGGTCGTGATCGGACTCATCGGCTACCTCGCCGCCACGCGGCTCCGCGAAGCGCCGAGCGCTGCGCGGACCCTACTCCGGCCGACGAGCACGATCTTGACGGCAGTCCGCGATCTCTCGCGCCTCGAGACCAGCGAGCTCCACCTCGAGAAGGTGATCGATCTCACCGACAAGCAAAGTCGCTTCTTTGGTCTCGTCGCCGCCACCGACGCCATCTTGCTCGTCGCCGCGGGCGACGTCACCATCGGCGTCGATCTCGCCAAGGTCGGCGAGAACGACTTCGTGGTCGATCGCAGGACGGGCACGGCCGAGCTCACCTTGCCGCCGCCGGAGATGCTCGCCGTGCGCCTCGACGAGGAGCGCACCTACGTCTATCGCCGTGCGACCGGCCTTTTGGCCAAGCGCGACGAGCAGCTCGAATCGAAGGCCCGGCAAGAAGCCGTCCGCGCCATCGGCGAGGCAGCGGCGCAACCCGACGTCATGGACAAGGCGCGCAAGCAAGCCGAACGGCAGGTAAGGCAGCTGCTCGAGAAGTTCGGCGTGTCCGACGTTCGCATCGGGTGGCGCCCCTCTTGAGAGTGAGCGGCCGTTAGCTCGGTCATTGGCCGTGAACGAAGCGAAACCACACGAGTGGGTCGATCTCGGGATCGCCCGTCGTCGTCCGCACGACGGCCGGGTTTTCGGCGAGGCGTGACTCGAGCTCGCGCGCGACTCGACGCGCTTCTTCGAGGTAGAGAGCCCGTTCGGCGTCGAGATCGGTCGAGGCGTTCGACCAGTCGGCCGACGAGGCCGCGCCGCTGGCGGCGGCGCCTCGAAGCGCCTCGGCGGTGAGCTCGATGGGCAGAGTGTCGCGCATCGGCCTTTCGACGTGCTCCCACGTGCCATTGCGCCAATCGATGCGATAGAGGAGCAAGAAGGCGTTGCCGTGATCGGCGACGAATTCGACGGCCGAGAGGACGAAGTCGATCTCCGCTTCGCTCGCATAGTAGGGGAGCGAGATCCTCACCCATCCAGGCTTGATTCCGGTGATCCCCCGGGCAATCTGCGCGCGGTAGCGTTGGCTGGTTTCGTGGTCGATGCCGAGCAACCGATGTCCGTAGGGTCCCGCGCACGAGCAGCCCGATCGGTTTTGGATGCCGAAGAGGTGATCGAGCAACGTCGACACGAAGTCGTGATGGAGGCCACGAATATTGAATGAAAGGATCGCGAGGCGAGGGTCTTCGGTGGGGCCGTAGAGCTCGATGGCGGGGTGACGCGAGAGGCGGGCGATGGCCTCGCGCGCGAGCGCGACTTCGTGCGCCATGATCTCGGCGGGGCCCAAGGCCTCTTTCAGCAAGAACGCGGCGCCGGCGCGGAGATCGCCGACGATCGACGGAGTACCCGCTTCTTCGCGTTCCTCGAGGCGCGCTACGTAGTCGATTTGCTCCCGCGAGGTGCCGCCCACGTAGTCGACGGTGCCGCCGCCGGGGCGCTCGGGCCGCCGAGAAAGGAAGAGATCGCGGCTCGCCACGAGCACGCCGGAGGCGTTGGGACCGCCGATGAACTTGTGCGGCGACACGAAGATGGCGTCGATGCGTTCGTCGGGAACGCTCGGATGCATGTCGATGGGCACGTAGGGCCCCGACGCGGCGTAGTCGAAGAGGGCGAGGGCCCCGCCGCGGTGGAGCGTGCGGGCGACGGCGCGAACGTCGGTGATGAGGCCGCTCACGTTGGACGCCGCCGAAAACGCGCCGAACTTGTGGGGGCGATGGGCGTGGGCGGCGAGCTTGGCCTCCAGATCGCTCAGCGAAATGCGGCCGCGCGCGTCGAGATCGATCTCGACGATGGTGGCGATGGATTCGATCCACGGCAGTTGGTTCGAATGGTGCTCGTAGGGTCCGAGAAACACGACAGGGCGGCGGGCCTCGGGGATGTGTTGGGAGAGCGAAAACTCGCGCTCGAGCGGCTCGGGGATGGTGATCCCGAGGAGCCCGACGAGCTTGTTGATGGCGGCGGTGGCGCCGGAGCCGACGAAGAGGACGTGATCCCGTGGTCCGGCGTTGACGGCGCGACGGATGGCGCTCCGCGCCTCTTCACGCAGGCTGCTCATCACGCGCCCGGTCGAGGATACCGTCGTATGCGTGTTGCCATAGAAGGGCCGCACTTGCGAAAGCCACGACTCGACGAAGTGCACGAAGCGCCCGGTGGCCGTGAGGTCGGCGTAGAACAAGAGTCGCCGGCCGAACGGCGTGACGACGGCGGCGTTCTTTCCGACTTCTTCGGTTCGGAGGAGGCTCGTGAGTTCTTCGAAGGTCGGCACGGAGCCGAGAGTCTAGAACACCGATCGGCTTAGCCGCTCGGTGTTCTAGCTTGTTTTGTTATCGGGGGCTTCGCCCCCGCCCCGCCGGAGCAAGTCCGGAACGGGGCCTCACCCCCAGTTTTGGGGCCCCAGCCCCAAAACGCACCGCTCTTCCGTTCCATTTCCTGCTTTATTCCCGTTTGCATCAAGCTGTTTGTCGCTCTAAACCCCGGCGAACACGCGCGCCGCAAAAGCAGCTATCTGGCGGCCCATCCACGGCCCGAGGAGGGCAAGCGTCAGGGCGACGGCGAGAAACCGCGGCAAATGGGCGATGGTGACGTCTTGGATCTGCGTCGCCGCCTGCAGGACGGCCACGACGAGCCCCACGATCGCCGCAACCGCGACAACGGGAAGAGCGATGGCGACGGACAAAAGCAGAGCCTCTTGCGCGTAGGCGGCGAGCTCTCTCGGCGGCATGTCAATCGGTGGCGCCGTCGGCGGTTGCTTCGTCGGTGCCGGGCGCGTCGTTCGCGCTTCCTTCGGCGGTCGAGGCGTCGGGGGCAACGACCGGCGGGGCGCCGGCGTCGAAGGACGATTGCTGCGAGCCGTTGCAGAGCGGGTTCGAGGAAACGACGCCGTCGGGCGGACAACAAACCCTGTAGTCGTTCGTGCTCGGTATGGCGCTACACTGGAGACCCGAAGCGCAGTCGGCGTTCCCGTTATTTTGATCGCAGCGCTCGCCCTCGCCTTGCGCGCTGCATCCGAGGACCGACAGCACGAACAGCGAACCGGCGATGCCGGCGATACGCGCGAGGAGGGACGTCATTTCGTCTCGTCTGCTAGCAGGTTCTCCGTGCCCCGCCAACCGGAATAAAGGTGCGCTTGTCGGCTGGTGCGATGGATCAGGAATGCTTCTCTCGGCGCCCCTTTTGCGCTTCGACGGTGGACGCGAAGAGGCCTACGTATTGCGCTGCGCTGGCGAGCGAGTACACGAGCGAGATGTAAATGAGCCACCGGCCGACGTGGACGAGATCGACGAGCCCGAGGTCGAACAAGCCGAAATTCATGCGGTAGGGGTAGCCGATCATGAGCATCAAAATGCCGACCATCTGGAGGGCGGTCTTGGCTTTGCCGCCCTCGCCGGCGGCGATGACGACGCCCTCGCTCGCGGCGATCGAGCGAAGCCCCGTGATGGCGATGTCGCGCGCCAAAAGCAAGATCACGACCCAAGAAGCGACGCGGCCCATCTGCACGAGCCACACGAGCGTGGACATGACGATGAGTTTGTCGGCGAGCGGATCGAGGAATTTGCCGAGGACGCTCACGAGGCCGCGCTTTCGCGCGAGGTAGCCATCGAGAAAGTCGGTGATGGCCGCGCCGGCGAAGAGCAGAGCCGCCCAGTAGCAGTCGCGCGGCCCGCCGCGATCGAGAAGCACGAGCACGAGCGGAATGACGACGATCCGCGCGAGCGTGAGCAGGTTGGGGAGGTTCAACGCGTCTTCGCGGAGCGTGCGACGGCGCTTCTTGCG
>DATEMX010000397.1:0-2972 GCA_035275365.1 Polyangiaceae bacterium
GGATCTTCTTGTGCAGGTTGGTGCGCTCGACACCGAGCACGATGGCGGTGCGTGAGATGTTCCACTCGAGGCTCCGCAGGGTGTCGACGATGTAGTTGCGCTCCGATTGCTCGCGGTATTCGCGCAGCGTGAGGCGCTCGCCACCTTGCGCGCTCATGCCCTCGTTCGGCGGCTCGGAGTGGACATCGTCGGGCGGGCCGGAGCCGTGGGCGGCGGCGTCCTCGTCGAAAGGGTTGGCGTGCGGATCTTCGGGGAGGTCGGCGATGGTGATGACGTCGCCCGAGAGAATGGCAGCGCGCTCGACCACGTTCTTGAGCTCGCGCACGTTGCCCGGCCAACTTCGAATCTCGAGCGCTTTGTAGACGGTGGTGTCGATGGGCTTTTTGCGCAGCCCGTTCTCCTTGCAGAACGAGGCCACGAAGGCATCGGCGAGCTGGCGGATGTCCTCCACGCGCTCGCCCAGCGCCGGGCTACGAATGGGAAACACGTTGAGGCGGAAGAACAAGTCTTCGCGGAAGCGTCCCCCAGACGCTTCGCGCTCGAGGTCTTTGTTGGTCGCGGCCAAGACGCGTACGTCGACGTGGATGACGTGTTCGCTCCCCACGCGACAAACCTCACCCGACTGCAGCGCGCGCAGCACCTTGGCTTGCGCCGAAAGGTCCATGTCGCCGATCTCGTCGAGAAAGAGCGTGCCGCCGTGGGCTTGCTCGAAGAACCCTCGCTTGCGCGCCGACGCGCCGGTGAACGATCCGCGCTCGTGACCGAACAGCTCGCTCTCGATGAGCTCGCGTGGAATGGCAGCGCAGTTGACCTTCACGAAGGGCGCGTCTTTGCGCGGCGAGAGGCGATGAATGGCGCGGCTAATGAGCTCCTTGCCCGTGCCGCTCTGGCCGGTGATGAGCACGCTGGCCTTGGTGGGCGCCACCTTGTCGATGTCTTTGAAAAGGCGCTGCATGGGGGCGCTATGCCCGATCATCTCGTAGCGGGCTTCGACTTCCTCGCGCAGCCCCGCCATCGCCGCCGAGAGCTTGGCGGTGCGGATGACGTTTTGAACGCTGACCAGCACGCGCTCGCGGTTCAGGGGCTTCTCGAAAAAGTCAGCGGCCCCGAACTTGATGGCCGTTACGGCGTCGTGCACGGTCGCGTGGCCGCTGATGACGATGATGGGCACCTGCTTGGTGGCCTCGTCCTTGTGCAAGCGCTCGAGCGCTTCGAGGCCCGACATCCCCGGCAGCTTCACGTCGAAAATGGCGAGATCGACGGGGGCTTCGGGGTTGGCGAGCACCTGAAGGGCTTCTTCGGCGCTCTGCGCTTCGACGACTTCGTACCCTTCGCCACGAAGAACGAGCTCCAGCGTGCGACGGATGTTTTTCTCGTCGTCGACCACGAGCACGCGAGGCGGGGTGGTCGAAGATTCGCTAGCCGCGCTCGTAGTCTCCACAGAGTGACCTCCGGGTCAGGCTACTTTCCTTGGCTTTCTATCTCCAGTAGGAAATTTTTGGCAGCCGTCGAGAACGCGCTCGCCGGGTACTTCGCGAGCACCTGGGAGAAGGTCGATTTCGCCTCGGCCGGCTTGTGCATTTTGAGGTAGGTTTCGCCGAGCAAGACCATGGTTTCGGGCTCGAGGCCCGAGCCGTCGTAGGTGCGAAGCGCGTATTGGGCTCGCGCCGCCGCGGCTTCGAATTTGTCGCGCCGAAGATAGTACTTGGCGACGTAGAGCTCGTGGCGCACGAGCCTGCCCGTAATGATCGCGAGCATGTAGCGGGCCTGGTCGGTGTAAGGACCCGCCCCGTAGTCTTTCACGAACGACGATAGCTCCTTGTAGGCTTCGGTCGTGGTCGCCTGGTCGCGCTCCTCGAGCGGCGGGAGCAAGAAGCCGCCGTCGCTGATTTGATCGAAGAGCGCCTTACAAATGCGAAACCGTGCGTAGGGGACTTCGGGGTCGATCCTGTGATCGTGCACGAAGCTGCGATAGCTCGTGATGGACTCGGCGAGCTTCTCCGACGCGTAGTCGGTGTCGGCCAGGCGTAGTTCGGCGAGGCGCGCGTAGCGGCTGTAGCTGTACTTCTTCTTGACGTCTTTGAAGAGCGCCTTGGCTTCTTCCCAGTCGTGGTCTTGAAAGGCAACCATGGCCTTGTCGTACGCCCGCTTGGCGTCTTCGGTGTAATGCAGTGCCCCGCGGCTCTCGCCCGCGCCTCCGCCACATCCGCCGGTGGCCGCGGCCGTACCGCACGCGACGAGCATCCAGAGTCGAACCGATACGAATGCCGAGAATCGCAAGGTGTCGACGAACTAGCTCGTTCCGTCCGAAAGAGCAAACGCTGCCGGCCGACGTGCCCGGTGTGGCTGGCTTCGCGGCGGGAAGTTGGGGTAGAACCGGGGCATGGATAGGGTCCCCATGACACCGGAGGGCAACGCTCGGCTCCGGGAGGAATTGAAGAATCTCAAAGAGGTCGAGCGCCCGAAAATCAGCAAGGACATCGGGGTCGCCCGCGAGCACGGCGATCTCAGCGAAAATGCGGAGTATCACGCCGCCAAAGAGCGACAGGGTTGGATCGAGGCGCGCATCAAAGATCTCGAGGACAAGCTCTCGCGTGCCGAGGTCATCGATCCCTCCAAGCTGACGGGGAGCAAGGTGGCCTTCGGGGCCACCGTCAAGGTCTCGAACGTCGACACCGAGGAGGAGTCGGTCTACCGCATCATCGGCGCCGACGAAGCGAACCTCGACAACGGTTCGATCTCGATCACCTCGCCGCTCGCGCGCGCGCTCATCGGGCGCGAGGTGGGCGACGAGGTCAAAGTCCGCATGCCGGCGGGCGACCGCGTCTACGAGATTCTCGAGGTGGCGTATCGCTGATCGCTCCGCTCGGGCGACCCCCCTCGTCGCGGAGCTGGCCGAGCGAGCGGCCGACGCTCTCCTCGGCGCAGCTGTGGTGGTCGTGGCGGAGTGGGCGGTCGTCGTCGCCGTCGCT
>DATEMX010000398.1:0-5852 GCA_035275365.1 Polyangiaceae bacterium
GCCCGATGTCGCGCGCGCCGCGCGGGTCCGCGGCGCCTATGGGCCGCGGTTCGTCGCCCCCGGGGTCGTCCGAGGAACCCCGCGACATGCGCGCCACGCTGCCGCCGAACTACCACTCTTCGCCGCCCGCGACCTCGCCGCAGTCGCTCGCGGCCATGCACGACGCTTCGCTACCGTTTACACCGCGATCGATGCCACCGCTCGTCGCGCCGAACCGCCGTGCGGAACAGAGCCAGTCGAGCCCTGCGCTCGAACTTCGCGACGAACCCCGCGACTCCGGCGCTGGGGTCGCGCCGACGGAGCTGCCCGAAGCTCTCGGTCTCGGCGACGCGCCTCAGGCCTTCGCCATTTGCGTGCGCGAACGCGCGACGGGCGCGCTCGTGATCGACGCACCGGAAGGCGTTCGTCGCATCCTCTTGCGCGACGGCGACGTGGTCACGGCCGCGTCGGGGCTCGACGACGAGTCGCTCGTTGCGTTTCTCGGTGCGCGCGGCGACCTGCCGAGAGACGTCGCCGCGCAGCTGAATGGCAAGGTCCCCGCTTACGGCCGCCACGCCGGAGCGGCGCTCGTCGCCAACGGTCACATCAGTCAAGACCAGCTCTGGCCCGTGCTTCGGGCGCACGCCGAGTGGATCCTAAGCTGCGCCGTTTGCGCCGAGAAGGGAGTCGCGGGTTTCGAGGTTGCTCCCCCGGGACGCCTGAAGGCCGAGCCGTCGGTCTTCGGGGGGGCGACGGGCTCCGAGGTGCTCATCGAAGTCGTGCGTCGCGCGGTCCCCGCCGAGGCCGCGCTGCTTCGCATCGGCGGAGCGAGCGCCCGCATCGAAGAAGGCCCGCGCTGGTCGCTAATCTCCGAATGCGCGCTCCCCGCACCCGAGCAAGAGTGGCTCGACCGTTCGAAAGGAACGAGCCTTGGCGAAGCGCTCGGCAGCGAACGCCGTCACGACATCATTCCCATGATCTACGCGCTCTCGCTTTTGGACGTGCTTTCCATCGGACCGGGCGTCGATAAACCCCGCGCGAAGAGACCGAGCCCCTCGGGGTTCGATCCCATCGACGTGCAGGCCGTTCGTTCCCAGGTCAAGACGCGGCTCAACTTGGTCGAAGAGGGTGACTAC
Source organism: Polyangiaceae bacterium (assembly GCA_035275365.1). Taxonomy (GTDB): domain Bacteria; phylum Myxococcota_A; class Polyangia; order Polyangiales; family Polyangiaceae; genus DASWDH01. The sequence goes on from DATEMX010000398.1 coordinate 1,116, forward strand.
TTCTCGCTCCTCGGCGTGCCGCGGAGCGCGACGGCCTACGAAATCCATCGCGCCTACCTCGAGCTCAGGCGCGGTCTCGAGCCGAGCCGCGTGCTCAACGCGGCGACGGCCGACCTGGCCGACGATCTGCAGCTCATCATCGAGGTGCTTGACGAAGCGCACGAGATCCTCCGCGACCACTCGCGCCGCGAACGCTACCGCCGCGCCATCGAAGACAAGCCGCCGCTCTAGCTGTTTCCGGACTCCGTGCTAGGATGTCCAGGACGTACACGTTCCACCCAAACCAGGCAAGGGCGCGCTGCCCGTGTCGGGCTCGCAAGTCTTGCGCGCTCGCTCGAATGTCGGTATTGCGCCAATACCGCGACGCGTCGTGGCGCACTTCTTGCCGAGGTATTTCATGGCCAGCATGAAGGTACATCGAGGTCGCTCGTTCAACATCGATGCCCGCGAAGCGGTGCGAGAGATCACGCGCAGCTGGAAAAACGCGAAGCCAAACATGATCTTCGCGTTCGCTTCCACCAAACAGGACGCGGCCGCCGTGGCCGACGAGCTTGCGGCGTGCTTTCCAGGCGTGCCGATGGCGGGCTGCACGACGAGCGGCGAGCAACTCGACGGCGAACATTCCAACGGCTCGTTAGTGGTTGCCGCGCTCGAAGCGGACGGAATTCACTGGGAGACGGCGCTCGTCGGTCAGTTGGAGGAACCTGAGATCCGAAGCGCAGCGAACGATCTGTTTCGTCGTTTGGGCGTCGATCGCGAGTCGTTCGACCCCAAGCACTATTTTGCAATCACCTTCATCGATGGCCTCTCACTTCGTGAGGAAGGCTACATTGCGACGCTAGCCGACGCGCTCGAGGGAATTCCGGTGCTCGGAGGATCGGCCGGAGACGATCTGGCGTTTGAGCGTACCCTGGTAATTGAAGGCGGCCGCGCGCGCTCTGGGGCGGCCGTCATCGTTCTCGCACACGCGCCGAACGGATACGACATCCTCAAGCACCAACACTTCAGACACACGGCAACGACATTGGCTGTAACCCGCGTCAATCTGACGGAACGGCGTGTGCTCGAATTCGATGGGATCGTGGCGGCCGAAGCGTTCGCGCGCGCCATCGGCACCACCCGCGAGGAGCTCAGCACCGATGCTACCATCTCGAAGCCCGTGCTGCTTTGCGTCAATGGCGAACCCTACATTCGCGCGATTCGGAGCATCGAGGAGGATGGATCGCTGGTCTTCTACTGTGCCGTCGAAGAAGGCATGGTTCTACGGGTCGGCGCGCATGAGGACATGCTAGAAGCGATGGCAGATCATTTCGGGCGCGAAAGGCCCGCGCACCGCGCCGACTTCTTGCTGTCGTGCAATTGTATCTTGCGCGCCCTCGAAGCCGGCAGCAAAGGGCTCCACGAGGGACTGGGAAGGAACTTGCAGAGTTTGGCCGATTCGTCCATCGGCTTCGACACCTACGGCGAGCAACTCAACGGCCTGCACATCAATCAGACAGTGGTCGCATTGGCGCTGCGGGGTACCGCGTGACGAACGAAGATTCCAGCGAGCTGGCTAAAGCCAGACGTCGGGCCGAAGCCGCGGAGAAAACCGTCGACGTACTGAAACGCAAAGTCCTGGCCCTGTACGACGGCACCGCCAAGGTCGCGATTCAGAAGCAGGTGGAGCAGGCGCAGAAACGCGCGGAATCGATTCAGCGGCGACGCGAGCTGAGCGACCTTCGTGCCGCCGAGCTCGAGCACCACAGCAAGCGCTTGGAGCAGGAGGTCGCAGAGCGCACGCTCACGATCCGTACGATCCTCGACAATGTTGCGTTCGGGTTCCTTCTGGTAGGCCCCGAGCTGATCGCTCTCGAAGGCTACAGCAAGAGTTGCACGGTGCTATTCGAGACGCCGGACATCGCGGGTCGCAGGCTGACGGAGTTGCTCCGCTTGTCAGCTCGCGACGAAGGCAACCTGACGCTTGCCTTGAGCCAGGTCTTCGACGACGTCCTACCCGAAGCGGTCTCGCTGGGCCAGGCGCGTTCCCGCTTTCGTGTCGGCCAACGGACGCTGGCCCTCGAGTATCGCTTGGTGCGTGCGGTCGACGGCTCGCCCGCTCAGATTCTGGTCACAGTCAACGACGCTACGGCGCTGGACGCGGCCGAACGCGAGGCGCAGCTGAATCGAATGGTGCTCGGCATCTTCAAGCAGCGCGACGCGTTTCGGGCCTTCTTGGTCGACAGCTTCAGTCAGCTCGAACGGGCGAAGACGCAGATCGCGGACCAAACTGTCGTGCGCCGAGCCGTCCACACGCTCAAGGGCAACGCGGGGTGCTACGGCATGATGGATTTGGTCGAGGCCGCGCACCGTGTCGAGGCGGCACCGACGATCGAGGCTGCGCAGATTTCGGACCTGGAGCAAGCGCTGCACGCTTTCCTGGAGCAGTATCGTGAGCTGCTAGGCAGCGTGTTCGAGGATGGATGGGTGCTCGAAATTCCGGAGGAAAGGGCGCTGGCGCTCAGCACGATGACCAATCATGCCTCGATTCCTCCAGCGATCCGACGTTGGGCGGCCGAGCTGCCGTTGAAACCGATGGCAGAACTGCTCGGACCGCAGGCCGCGCTGGTCGAACGCGTGGCCGAGCGCCTCGACAAGAGTGTGTTGTTTCAAATCGAAGGGGGTGACGTGCTGGTGGACGCCCTGGCTTTGCGCCCCGTCGTGGCGATTTTGAGCCATCTGCTGAATAATGCGGTGTCTCACGGCATAGAACCGCGCTCTCGTCGCAAACCGAAGCCCGAGATGGGTCGCTTGATCCTGCGCATTTCCGAAACGGACCGCGAGTGGCAAATCATGGTCCACGACGACGGCGCGGGCATCGATGTGGCCGGTGTGGTCGCGCGCGCCATCGCGCTCGGTGCGGTGACTCGCGAGCAAGCCGAGGCGCTCGACGCCAAGGGCCAACTCGAGTTGATCGCCGTCGACCGTCTTTCGACGGCATCCGAAGTCACGCCTATCTCAGGTCGCGGATTCGGGATGTCTGCCGTGCTGGCGGCGGTCCAGCGCGTCGGCGGGCACGTTCAGGTTGCGACTGAGCGCGGGAGCTTCACGGCCATCACGCTTCATCTGCCCAAATCGGAATTCCTACGCGACGCGATCGCAGTGCCCTCCGGCGCTTCCCCACCCGTCGATTCATGACCGGACAGAACGGGCGACGAGCACCAGAGCGAGCTATTTCTTGGCGAGATCGACGCTGGCTTCGCGAACGAGCTTCGCGTTGGCGTTCGAAGTCCGCAGCCTGCCGCGCAGAGCGCCTGGGCCTTCGGCCTTGAGCAACATGAAACCCGTCATGGAGCCGTCGGCCTTGGGATCCTTCGGCAGCAGGTTGGCCCGCAGCTCTTGGCCGTCGAAGACGCCGGTGATGGTCATGTCACCGAGCGCGCCCTTCGTTTCGCCGCGCGCTTCGCCGCCCGGATCGGTCACCGAAAGCTCGATGGTTCCCATTCCCACGAGCACGCTGCCCGGGTCGTCGGTCCACTGCTTTTCCTTTGCGGCCTTGGGGGGATCGACGGCGCCGACCTTGGCCGTGAACGATCCCGTCCATACACCGGTCTTCGCCGGCTCGGCTTTTTCGGCGGGTGCTTTGGCAGGCGCGGCGCCGGGCGAAGGCGCGAGGATCGTCGAGCTTGCCGAGCCGCCGGCTGTGCCGTCGGTCGCCGCCTTCGTGCACCCGCCGGCGATGAGCCCTATGGCGATCCAACCTAGAACACCGAACGGTCTGACCGTTCGGTGTTCTCTAGGTTCTTTTTTCACCGGGGGCTTCGCCCCCGCCCCGCCGGAACAAGTCCCGAACAGGGCCGGCAACGCAGTTTTGGGGCCCCAGCCCCAAAACTGCGTTGCCGACTGACGTGCAACCGCTGAATCGGTCGACATTTTCAAACCGTTCGGTGTTCTAGGGCGTGTCCCTGAAGTCTGGCACCCGTACGCGTGCCCGTGCCCGTGCCCGTACACGAAAGCGAGAAACTTCTGCGAGGAGGAGCCGATCCGGCGAAAAAGCCGGGCACGGGCACGCGTACGGGTGCCCCGGCCTCCGAATATGGGGAGACGCCCTAGGAAACCGTTCAAGTCGCCGTCACCCTCTCTCGAATGCGCACGCCGAGTTCGCCCTCGATGTCGACGAGCTCACCTCGCGCTACCTCGATGCCCGCCACGCGCAAAATGGCAGGCTCGCCGACGCGCCGCCCGAGGCCAATGACATCGCCCGGAGCGAGATCGGCCCATTCGCGGGCGGGCATCGTCACCGCGCCCAGCTCGACGCGGACGACGAGCGGCGCGTCGAGGGCCACTTCGGAAGTCGCGGTTTGATCGCTGTCGGCCATTTTTCCCATGGGCGCCTCCGCATCCAAACCCACTGCCCTAATGCCCACTACCACGATCTCGCCCTTCTCGCCGAGCTTCGCCCCAATGCCGCGTTCGGCGGTTCCGGCGGCGAGAACGAGGTGCCCGTCGAGCCAGCCCTTGCCGGGCATCCACACGTCGCCCGGCGCGAGGGCGTGGATCTCGGAGGCCTCGGCCGTCGACACCGCCGCAATGGCGGTGAGCCGAAGGGGGAGATCGCCGAGCGAGGCGAGCCGTTGGCGCGCGGGCGGCGCCACGGAAACGAGCGGCCTCTTGAGATGAACGAGCGCGCGCGCGGCGAAGGCGTCACCTCCGATCATCACGGTGGCGCGCACGCCGAGGCACCTCTCGCCGGGCAAC
>DATEMX010000399.1:0-2401 GCA_035275365.1 Polyangiaceae bacterium
GCTTGCTCGCCATCGGGTTCATGCCGCTCTTCGGGGGCCCGGGCTACGAAATCGCGCTGGCGGCCGGCCTCGTGCTCCCCGCGCTCTCCGCCGAGGCGACGGCGTTCGACACCATTCGCCGTCGCGCGGAACCGTTCGACGCGTTTTCACGCGGCGTGGCCTCGGGCACGCTGTTCGGCCTTGTCGGCTACGCGACGACGATCATTCACGGCATCCGTGCCGGGTTTTGCGACGCGTCCGGGGGGACGGCGCTGTTTCTCCTCGGCCCCGTGTTCGGCGCGATCATGGGCGGCGCGTGGGGAGCGCTCGTCGGCGAGCTCCTGCTCGTGGTTCGCCGGCCCTTCTTGGCGAAGGCTCTCACGTTCGTCCTCGCCCCCCTGGGCCCCATCATCGGGATCTTGCTGAGCGTGTGGCGCTTCTACAGCACGCCAACCATCTTCGCCTTCGATCCCTTCTTCGGGTTCTTCTCGGGCACCCTCTACGACACCGTCGTCGAGGCCACGGTGCCGCTCCTCACGTACAGGCTCGGCTCGGCGCTCACGCTCATCGCCGCCGGCATCTTTGCGGCGCACCTGGTTCACGGCGAAGACGGTCGCCCCATGCTCCGGTCGCTGCGCCGCCCCGGCATGCCGCTGCTCGGCGCGGTGTGCGCGATGGCGAGTCTCTTGCTCGTCCTCGAAGGATGGCGGCTCGGTCATTGGCAAACCGGAATGACCATCGAGCGCGATCTGGGCGCGCGCGTTGCGGGTGATCGGTGTGACGTCATCTACCCCCGCTCGATGCGCATCGAAGAGGCGCGGCTCTTCGCGCGCGATTGCGACGAGGAGCTCCCCTCGGTGGAGAAGTACCTCGAGGTCAACCCGATCGGCCGAGTGACGGCCTATCTCTTTCGTAGCTCGGCCGACAAGCGGCGTCTCATGGGCGCGGGCGACACGTTCATCGCCAAGCCGTGGCGTCGTGAGGTGTACCTGCAGGCCGCGGGTTATCCGCACCCGGTACTGGGCCACGAGCTCGCGCACGTCGTGGCCGGCTCGTTCGCGCCGGGCCCCTTCCACGTGGCGGGAACATGGAGGGGCGTCAAAGCCAACCCGGGGCTCATCGAAGGCATCGCCGTGGCGGCCGCGCCCGATGAAGACGCGCTCACGCCGGCCGAATGGTCGCGCGCCATGCTCGAGCTCAAGATCTTGCCGCCCGTGCGTCCCCTCTTTTCTTTCGATTTTTTGGGCGAAAATGCTTCGAAATCCTACACCGTGGCGGGAGCGTTCGTACGCTTCGTCAAGGTGCGCTACGGCGCCGCGCTGCTCCGCGACTGGTACGGTGGAAGGCCGCTCACCGCGCTCACGAAAAGCACCTGGGAAGAGCTCGAGAGCCAATGGAAGGGCGAGCTCTTGCATCTCAAGCTGCCCGACGCGGCGCTCGCCATCGCCCGGGCCCGGTTCGATCGGCCTGCGGTGTGGCGTCGCAAGTGCCCGCACTCCGTCGACGCGCTTCGTCGCGACGCCGAGCGAGCGCAAGAGAAGGGCGACTACGTGCAGGCCCGGCGAACGTACGACGATCTCCTGAGGCTCGACCCTCACGACGAGGGAGCCAAGCTCGCGCTGGCGGGATGCTTCTTGCGGCGCGGTGAGAAAGACGAAGCGGTCAAGGTGCTCGCGGGCGTCGCGGCTGACCTAGGCGCTTCGCGGCTCGTGCAGAATCGCGCGCTCGCACAGCTCGCCGACATCGATCTCGAGGGAGGCGACTACGATCGCGCGGCGCAACGGTATGCCGAGCTCGCCTCTCGCACGCTCGACGAAGATTCGCTCCGGACCATCGACGTGAAGGCCGGATCTCTCGGCGATCCGCGCGCCCGGCGCGCGATCGGCGCCTACCTCGTCGGTCCGCCCGAGCGGGGCGTCGACGCAATGACTGCAGGTGCTCTGCTCGGATCGTGGATCGCCGAAGATCCGGCCGACGGGCTGCCCGAGTATCTGCTTGGCAAAGACCTCGTGAGCCGCGGCCTCTACGCGGGCGCCGCTGAGCGACTCGATCGCGCGCTTGCCAAGCGTCTTGCGCCGGGTCGTGTCCTCCGCGAAGCGCTGCGCCAAAGGGTCATCGTGGGCTGCGCGCTCGGCGATACGGCCGCGGCGCGCAAGGCCTACGACATCTGGATCGACAAGGGAGCCGAGCCCCTAGCTGCGCGCAGAGACTCTCTCCGCCGCCTCCTCGAACGCTGTACCAAAACGTCCCTCGCGGCCAATAGCCCCCCGCCCAAGTAGCTCGGATCTCGAACGATGGGCTGCGGGGCCTCGGGATGATCTCAGTCATCGCCAAGGCCGCCAAGGGAGCCAAGGCCGCCAAAGGGATTTGGGGGACCTTTGCTGGCTGTTTGCACCGCCTCGCCGTGCCATCTGGTTTTCGC
>DATEMX010000400.1:0-3369 GCA_035275365.1 Polyangiaceae bacterium
AGCTCTCGCGAGGGACGACGTTGCGGCGCCTCCTGTTGCGATGTGGCGAAATGCCGCCCGAGGTCGCCGCGGCGCTCGGCGTGGAGCTCGCGTCGGCGCTCGAGCACGCCCACGGAGCGGGCGTCGTTCATCGCGATTTGAAGCCCGAGAACGTCCTCATCGAGAGCCAAGGCGACGTGGAGAGCCAAGGCGACGTGAGGGTCAAGCTGACGGACTTCGGTATTGCCAAGATCCTCGACGCGCAAGGGGTCACGTCGACCGGCCAAGTCTTGGGATCGCCGGCGCACATGGCGCCCGAACAAATCGAGGGCGGTGACGTCGACGCGCGCGCCGACGTGTTCGGCCTCGGTGTGTTGCTCTACGAATGTATGGTCGGGCATCTGCCGTTCGAAGGAAAGAACCCCGCTCAGGTTCTGCGGCGCGTGCTCGAAGGCTCGTACGCGCCAGCCGATCGCGAGCGCCCCACCGTGGGCGGGCGCTGGGCGAAGATCTTGGCGCGCGCGCTCGCAAAAGACGCGGTCGATCGCTACGCGTCGGCCGGCGCGCTCATGAGGGCGCTCGAAGCGGAGCTCGAGAGCCTCAAGATCACCGACGCACCGGCGGAGCTCCGCGCATTTTTCGCCGATCCCGACGCCTATCGGGCGGCGCACGCCGCGAGGCTCATTCCGCTCCTCACGCAGCGGGGCGAATCGGCGCGCAAGGCGGGCGACACGCACGAGGCAGCCGCCGATTTCAATCGAGCGCTCGCTTACGCGCCGCAAGATCTGCAGCTTCTCAAGCTGATCGGGCGGCTTCGGCGCGGGCGCGCGACGCGGCGAGCGGCCGTCATGAGCCTCGCGATCGTCGCTGTTGCGGTGCTGCTCGGGTTTGCCGCTCTTGCGCTCCGCAGGCACCACCAAAAGTTCGACGGGCTCCTCGCGGTCCAGCGCGAAGCGGTCAAGCCGGTCGCCACGCAAGAGGCGTCGGTGGCGCTTCCCGTTCCGGCGTCGGCGCGCCCCACTTCTTCGGTCGCACCGATGCGCGCGCCGCAGCCCGATCGCACGGTGCGTCACGTCGAGCCTCCCGCGCCGCCGCCGCGCGAGGTGTCGTTTTTGGTCGTCCCCAAGGGGGCGCTCGTGAGCATCGACGGTGCTCCCGCCGAGGAGCTGTTCATGAAGACCAAGTGGCTCACCGTGGGGATGCACGGCTTTCTCGCAAAGGCACCTGGTGCGAGCGAATGTTGCGATCCGCTGCGGACCGACATCGAGATCAAGGCCGACGACGGCAGCGGCAAGGCCCAACAGGTTTCCTTGTCGCTCAAGTTCCACGACGCGACTACGTCCGCCCCGAACGCGCCCGCGGGCGCACAGCTCCATTGCCCGATTCCGCGGATCGCTGGGCCGGCGTCGCAGGTGTTCACGGTCAAGATGTCGACCCTCGAGCAGGAAATTTCGTGCGACGTCGACGCGCCGGGGCTTCCAACGCAGACTAGTTCGATTACCCTGCGGGCAGGCAAGCTGGTTTCTGTGCCTTGGACTGCTCCCTAGCATCGGCGCAAAGATCCCGTACCGCCGTCACGTCGCTCCTGCATGACACTCTCGCGTAAGGTGCCCGCCTTCGTCGTTCTGCTCGGACTATCCTTGGCGAGCACGAGCGTGCGCGCCGACGGCGCGAGCGAGCTCGAGCGCGCCAAATCGTCGTACGACGCGGGACGCTACGCCGAAGGAGCCGAACGATTTCGCGACATGTTGGACCCGGAGTCGCCGCGTGCGCTCCGCAACGAAGAGTTGGAAGAGCGAGCGCGCGCCTACTACGCGGCGTGTCTCATCGCGCTCGGCCGCTCCGACGAAGCCAACGTTCAGATCGAGAAGGTCATCCGCAAGAACGGCGTCTACTCGCCCGACCCGGTCATTTTCCCGGGGAAGGTGATCGACCGGTTCATCGAGGTGAAGGGCAGGCTCAAAACCGAGATCGAGAAGGCCGCGCGCGAGAAGGCCGACATCGAGCGAGCACATCGGAACAAGGCCGAGAAGGAACAGCGGGCCTACATCGAGGGCCTTCAGCGCCTGGCAGGCGAGGAGACCATCACCGTGCGGCATTCGCGGTGGATCGCGGCGCTCCCCTTCGGCGCAGGACAGTTTCAAAACGGCCAGCCTGCGCTCGGCTACGCCTTTCTCGTGAGCGAGGCGCTGCTGGCCGCGGCGAGTGTAACCGCGGGCTCGATCCACATGCAGATCGTGGCCGACTACGCGAGCAACGCTACCACGTCGGACTTTGCCGACTTCGAGTCGCGCCGCAGGGCCACCCAAGACGTGAGCCTTTTTTGCAGCGCGGCGTTCGCCGTGATGGCCGTCGGGGGCGTCGTGCAAGCCCAGCTCGCTTTCGTTCCCGAAGTCAAAGAAACGCGCCAGCGCCCCATCCCCAAGCCGCCCACGCTCACGCCCACGATCAGCGCCCTCCCCACCGGCGCCACCCTCGGCCTCACCGGCACCTTCTAGTCGCGGCAACGATCTGGGCTGGGGGGCCTGGAGGTGATTTCGGTCATCGCCAAGGCCGCCAAGGCCGCCAAGGCCGCCAAGGGATTTGGTTTTGCTGCCGGGGATCTCTTGGTTGGCCTCGACAAGACTGGAGGGTGCTTTCCAGTCTTTAGCTCCCCCGCTTCCGGTCAGAAGACCCTAAAAAAACTCCTTGGCGGCCTTCGCGGCTTGGCGGCGACCGGATTCCTCTCTCGACGCGTCAGTCCATGCGTCGACAGTGAGGTTAGCCGCGGCGGGCGATGGCGGCTATCCAGAAGCCGCCGAAGACCGAGAGCGGTGAATCGGCGAGGACCCATTCGCTCGCGCGGAGGGCCGAGCGCAGGCCGGGGACGCGCATCGCGAACGCCGTGGGGGTCACGATGCGAACCCCCCGCGAGGCGACGATGTGCCAACCCATGGGGAGGAGCTTCTTCACGCGAAAAGGGGAATCGAACCTCGTGAACACGGCGCTCTCTTTGGTCGCGGCGCTGATGGCGCGCGCAGGACCGAGCTGCTTGACCAGGCCGCGCAGGCTCATCGGATTGTAGAACTCGGCGAGCACGACGCCGGTCGGTCGCGTCACGCGTGTCATCTCGGCGAGCGCGTGCTCAATCGGCTCGACATGCGCCAACACCTTGAACGAGCAGGTGACGTCGAATGAAGCATCGGGGTAGGGGAGTTCGAGCACGCTACCCTGACGTACATCGAGACCGCGCGCGCGGGCCTTTTCGAGCATGCCCTGGGAAAGGTCGATGCCTTGGGCGCGCTTCGCGACGCGCGCAAGCCGCTCGAGGATGAGTCCGGTTCCACAGCCGACCTCGAGCACGTCGCCTCCGGCGGCGTAGCGGCTGGCGAAATCGACCTCGAGATCGTC
>DATEMX010000401.1:0-4238 GCA_035275365.1 Polyangiaceae bacterium
TTTTTGCCCTGTCGCGCCGTCATATTTTCGTTACTACGGTTGCGATAGATAAGCGAAAATACGGGAGACTTCCGCAGCGGGCTGCGGTAAAGGGGGCTTTGTCGTGCATGTTCGCACGAGCGTGACCGCGCGGCCCACGCCGCTTGATCGTTAGGAAAAGAGATATGGCAACTGGTACTGTGAAGTGGTTCAACGATTCAAAGGGTTTCGGCTTCATCAAGCAAGAGGGCGGCGAGGACGTGTTTTGCCACCACTCCGCGATTGTGGCTGACGGCTTTCGCAGCCTTACCGAAGGTCAGATGGTCGAGTTCGAGGTGAAGAGGGGCCCCAAGGGATTGCAGGCAGAGAACGTTCGCGTCCTTCGCTAGTTCGTGAAGGCGCCGGAGCTGCCGAGCTCATCGGCAGCCTCCCGTACTCTCTCGGTTGTCGTCCTCACGGAGCGCGCGCTCTCAGCGCCGCCGTCGGGGAGCGGTGCGGATTTGTGCCGTCGACCATGCGCCGATGAGGTTGCGCAGACGTTGGCGTTGGTTCGCGTCGAGCTCGCCTGTCGCGTAGAGGCGAGGTCTGCCGCCTTCGACGACTCCGCGCAGCGATGCGCGTGTCACCGACGCCACGACGTCGCCCATGTCGTCGAGCAGCCGTTGCGGAATGCGCCCCCGAGCGACGAAAACCTTGCCGCTTCGGATGCGCAAGAAGAAGAGCTCATTGGCGCGCACGATCGAGAGAATGAGCGGAACCGCGAGCACCAACAGGGAGGCGGCAAAGAAGAGCGGCATCATGAAGCGCTTCTGGCCTCGGGAAGCTCGATGACGAAGCGCGCTCCGCCTCGGTACGCCTCGTCGACCTGAATCGAGCCGCGCACCGATTCGACGAGGCCGCGGCACACGGCGAGCCCGAGCCCGGTCCCTTTGCCGACCTCCTTGGTCGTAGCGAATGGCTCGAAAAGTCGCGCGCGAATGGCCGGATCGATCCCAGGACCGTTGTCTTCGATCTCGACCTTCACGCCCGCCGCCGTTCGTTCCGCGCGAAGCGTCACTTTTCCTTTGGGCCCTGTGGCGTCGGCCGCGTTGAGGAGCAAGTTCAGCAAGACCTGCATGATGCGCTCGTGACCGAGCGCGACCATAGGAAGGTCGGGCCCGCTCACGATGGCCAAGTCGACTTCGCGAAAGCTGCGTTGAGGTCGCACCAGCGCGATGACGTCGTCGATGGCTTGGACGACCGAGCCAGGTGCTTCGACGTGAGCGATGGCCGAGGCGGGCCGCGCGAAGTCGAGCAAATCGCGCAAGACGTGGTGGATGCGATCGGTCTCCTTGCGGATGCGCACGAGGAAATCGCGCTGCTCGCTTTCGCTGAGGCCGCCTTGGAGCAGTAGATCTTCGAGGCCTATGAGCGCGGCGATGGGGTTGCCTATCTCATGAGCGAGCCCGGCGGAGAGGCGCCCCACCGAGGCGAGCCGCTCGGAGCGCACGAGCCGATCTTGGGCGTCGCGGATGGTTTGGGCGCGTCGCTCGAGCTCGTCAATCTGGTCGCGCATGTGCTGTTCGTCGGCTCGAAGTTTGGCCGTCATTTCGGCGAGGCTCCGCGACAAGCCAAGCATTTCGGCTGGACCGGCCTTCGGCAGCTCGAGCCCCCGCGCCCCGCCCGCCACCCTTCGTGCGGCGTTGGAGATGGCCTCGAGCGGTCGCACGATGAGGCGTGTCATGGCGATATAAGCAAACGTGAGAAGGGCGAGCGCGAAGAGCCCGGTGTAGAGACCCAGCAATTGCAGCAGCGGGAGCCCACGGGCCGCGTCCTCGTCGGTGCGGAGGAGCACGGCGACGGCGCCACTCTTGCCCGGCACCGTCACTTCGATCGCCGAGCCGCGCGGCGTGGCCAACGTTCGCGTCTGTTCTTTCTTGCTTTCGTCGTGGCCGACCTCCCGCCGTAGCAGATCTTTCACGTCGTCGTTGCCGGCGCGGAGCGCGATTTCGCCGTTGTCGTCGTAGAGCGCGAGCGCGAGCGCCCGCCCGTCGGCAAGCTCGGTTCCCAAGAGCGCGGCGAGATCGGCGGGGGTGCGGTTCGTTCGAGCCTCCTCTATCTGGCGGGCGACGGCGTATCCAACGGCGCGCGCGCTCGTCTCGCGCATGCTCAGCATGCTGGCGCGCGTGAGGCTCGCCACTGCGACGAAGAGCGGAACGAACGCGAGCGCCAAGAGGCCCACCAAGGCGAGCACGATCTGAAGCCGAATTCCCCACGCTCGTGGCATAGCGCCAGCGTAGTACGCCTCCAGCGCCGGCCGCAGATTTCGGCAGAACCTGCCGCCGGTCGGTGCAGACCCCCCCCCACTCGGTCTTGAAGTGCCGAAAATTAGGCCAAAAGTTGATGTTCTTGATACCCGCTCTCCTCGACCATGGACCTTCTTGTTCGCGCGAGCATGGCTGTCCGACGGACGGCTCGGCGGAGCGTGGCGCTCGCGGTTGCCGCGGCGCTCGGGGTAGCGGTCGTCACCGACGCCGAGACGCCCTTCGATCTGCCTTGGCTCGTGGCGTTCGCGGCCGTTTGGGCCTTGCTCGTGGCGGCGCGTTGCCTGGCGCGCTGGCGCACCGAGCGAGCAGACTCTTGGATCGATCTGGAGATCGGGGCGCTACTCGTCGTCGGGTCGTTCGGGCTTCTCGCCCGGAGCGAGGGCGGCGTTTCGGGCCCGTTTTATCCGATCGTCTACGTGCTCGTGGCGATCGTTTCGGCGTTTGCCCGACCTATGGCGGTGACCGGGACGCTGGCGACGCTGATCGCCCTCGAGGGGGCCATGAGATATGCCGCGCTCGGCGAGCGCACGCTCGTGCCGCTCTTTTTGCACGCGGCGTTCATCGCTACCTTCGCGATGCTCAATCTCGTCTTTTTGCGCGCCGAGATCGCGCGCATTCGCCTCCGTTCGCGCGCGCGATTCGACGCCGAAATGGCGCGCATGCGCGACGCCGCGCGATCGTACCGACTCCTGGGCGCGCCGCGTGGCGCCGGCGACGTAGGGCCCGCGCGCGCCGGCGACGACGAGAAGCTCGCGCGTTCGAGCGTGGAGGAGATCCACCAAGCCGTGCTCTTCGCGCTCGATCTGTTGCGCCAGTCCCTCGGCCTCCACACGGCGCTCTTGCTCTGGCAAAACGAAGCCGGTACGCACGCCCGCATCAGCGAGCTGTCGACCGACGCCGACAACGTCGCCGACGGCCCTTTTCTCGCGGGCGACGGCATCATCGGTGCGGTGCTCGTGCGCCGCGCGAGCGTGGTGCTCGAGAGACTGAAGCCCGGCTACAAGCTGCCCTACTACGCGGGAGTGTGCCCGGTGCGCACCGTTTGCGGCGTCCCGGTCATGGATCACGGGCACCCGCGCGGGGTCTTGCTCGTCGATCGCGCTGACGACCGACCGTTCACCGCGCTCGACGAAGAAATGCTCACCAGCGCGACGCGCTATGTCTTGCGCGCCATCCACAACGAGCGCGTGTTCGTGCAGCTCGAGCGGGCCAAGGTGGAGCAGGGCAAGCTCTATCGCGCCGCCGAATCGCTCGGCGCGGCGCTCACCGAAGGAGACGTGCTCGAAGCTGGCGTGAAGAGCGCGCGTGAGGTGGCGCTCTTCGACTTCGCGGCCGTTACGCTCTTCGACGAAGCGAAGAAGTCGCACGAGGTTCGCGCCGTGAGCGGCGAGGGTACCGACGCGCTCGTAGGCGCGCGCTTTTCCCACAACTCGAGCCTCGCCGCGATGGTCGTGCAGAATCGCCACCCGCTTCCCTACAAGGGCGATTTCGACCCGGCCCATCAGGTGCTCTTCAGCAAGCGCCTCTCGCCGCCGTCGATGCCGTCGATCTTGGTCCTACCGCTCCTCGTTCACGAGCGTGCCCTCGGGACTTTGGTCCTCGGGGCCAAGCGCAAAGGCGCGTTCGGCGATGCGGTGCGGCCGACATTGGAGGTCCTGGCTCGGCACATGGCGGTGTCTTTGGCCAACGCGCGCATGGTAAAGAAGCTCGAAGAGCTCGCCACGACCGACGGGCTTACGGGCTTGCTCAACAAACGCGCGATGCTCGACATCGCGGCGCAGAAGGTCGCCGCGGCGAGCCGTTTCTCCCGGCACCTCTCGGTGCTGGTCACCGACATCGACTTTTTCAAGAAGGTGAACGACGTGCACGGCCACGATGTCGGCGACGTGGTGATTCGCGGCCTCGGCGACGTCTTGAAGCGGGCCAAGCGGACGACCGACGCCGTGGCGCGCT
>DATEMX010000402.1:0-6337 GCA_035275365.1 Polyangiaceae bacterium
TTTGATTTCTACCAAAAGTCCCACTCATTGCCCGTGCACCTGCTGCTTGCGCAGGCCGAAGTGACGCATCCTGTTCGCGGCATGTCATCAGTAGATCGGGACCGAATACTTATGGCATGAATTTATGGTCCATTGGACTAGTGCCGCTTGGTCTCCGGGGGCTTCGCCCCCGCCCCGCCGGAGCAAGTCCGGAAGGGCTCCGCCCACCTCCCTACGGGAGGCCCACCCCCACGGCACCTCCGGCGCCGATCTTCGCGAGGCTCTTAGCTCCTCATCTTCTGCCCGGACTTCGGCCGCGCCGCACTAGTCACCCGAGAGGGTACGAGTGTCTTTGCTAGGATGATCAGGTCCATGAGGGTTCTCCTGGTGTCAGCCAACCGCGAAAAGCTCCCTTCGCCCGTGGTCCCACTCGGCCCTTTGGCCGTGGCAGCGGCAGTGCGAGACGCGCACGAGGTTCGCCTCACGGACCTCTGCTTCGAAGAGAACGCCGATGGCGCCCTCACGGCAGCGGTCGAAGCGTTCGATCCCGAGGTCGTCGCCATCGGGCTCCGTAACCTCCACACCAACTCGTACGACGGCATGGAGCGTTTGCTCGGTGAGTACGCTGCGTTGACGGCGACCGTCCGCCGATCGACGACGGCCACCATCGTGCTCGGAGGCGCGGCCTATTCGCTCCAACCCGAGTCCCTCCTCGATCGCCTGGGCGGCGATCACGGCATCGTCGGGGAAGGCGAGCGCACCTTTCGCGAGCTCGTCGATTCCCTCGCGCGAGGCGTCGCGCCGCCACGGATCCTGCGCGCACGGGCGGCCGCGCCCACCTTCGTGCGTCGGCAATCGCTCACCCGCAAAGCATCGACGTGGCCGGCGAGCGATCTCGACCTCTTGGCTCCTCCGGCGCGCGACCTCGTCGATCCGCGCTACTACGATTTCGACGGCACCGACAACCTCCAGACCAAGCGCGGGTGCGCCTTTGCGTGCGCCTATTGTGACTACCCCGACCTCGAAGGAAGCAAAGTGCGCGTGCGCGCTCCCGGAGCCATCGCCGACGAAGTGCTCGATCGTTCGAAATCGCCCGGGGTGAGCCACATGTTCTTCGTCGACAGCGTATTCAACGTGCCTCGCTCGCACGCGCTTGCCGTCTGCCACGAAATCATCGAACGCGGCGCGCCGTTACCGTGGGTCTGCTACGTCTCGCCGGTTGCGCTGGACGACGAGGTGGCCTCTGCGATGGCGCGCGCGGGCTGCCAGGGCGTCGAGATCGGATCCGACGCGGGAACGGCGCGCATGCTCGAGCGCCTCGCGAAGCCCTTCGGCCTCGAGGAGATCCGGACGGCGCACGGGCTCTTTCGCGATCACGGCATCCTCGATTGTCACACCTTCGTGCTCGGAGCGTTGGACGAGACCCCCGACGAGGTCAAAGGAACCCTCGCCTTCGTCGAGGCGCTCGACCCCAAGGTCGCGGTCTTCATCGCCTTCATGGAGGATCGCGAGGCGATGACCGTTCACCGCGCTCGCCACCGAGAAGGCATCCTGCGCCTCTTGGCCGACGAAGCGCCCAAGCACCCCGGGTGGGTCGTACCCGAGCTCGGCATCCGGTTCGGCGCAAAAATCACGAACATCGTCCGGCGCCGCGGCCTCAAGGGCCCGTCGTGGCTACACCTCGCCCGCGCCAGGTGACTAGTGCCTCGCAGCGAAAATTCGGCCCTCGCGGAGATCTCCACACTGGTTGCGAATCTACCAACGTCTCCACGCTCTCGAATTTGGAGGCCGGATTTTCGCCCGCGCGGCACTAGGAGGGTCCGCGCCGTCGTTCCCAATTTGCCATGCCAAATTGAGAAGTGAAGCAGGAAAGGGGTCCCCCCGTCGTTCGTGACTTGGCATCCAAACACGCCGGCATGGCAAGTATCCACGCTCTCGAATCTGGGGGCCGGATTTTCGCCATCCGGCACTAGTAACTAGTACTACTGCCTGAGTCTTGGCATCGGAGATCGCGATCAGCAGATTTGGCGGTGACACAACTCAAGTGACGGCGAGGCGGTCGGAACCACCCGGTCAACGCAAAGTGAGCCGCCACGCCCGGCCAGCCTCGCTCCGCTGCTGCGACAATTCTGCCTGTTCGGTCAGGTTGAGTGGCCTTATGGCCGCTACGATGATCGATCTGGTAGCGAGAAATCCAAGGCAGTAGTGCTAGAACACGGTAACGGTTTGACCGGTGCCGAGAACGCACGCGCCATTCTGCGGATTGCCGCCCACGCGAACGACCTCGGACGACACCGGCTCGTGATAGACGCCAGTGAGCTCGATGTCGACCATCCGGAGAATGGCGTTGTCGAGCTTGGTCACGAAGTAACACGGTATCGACGGCAGCTTGTGATCTCCGCCGACGCCGGAGTCGTTGGTCAAGAACAGGTAGCGGCCCAAAGTGTATTGCGCGACGGTTCGCATGGTCAGCTCGGTGAACTCATCGATGCCGCTGGAGGCCACCGGGTAAACGTGCACACCCTTCGTTCGGATCTTGTCGAGCGTCGCCGCGAAGGCGACGGCGTTCGTATCGTGGTGCGGAGCGTCGGCCACCCAGAAGGCGACCTTCGCGGCGTTCGGCTCGGCCCGCCACGCGAGCGCCTCCATGGCGGCGAGCCCTTGTTCGGGCGCTTCCGGGAAATCGCCGCCGCCTCCAGCACTCTGTGCGGCAAGCTCCGACTGAAACACGGTCGGGTCGGCCGTGAAGTCGAACGGGCGCACGACGTATTGGTCGCCGACGTCGCGGTAAAGCACGAGCGACCAGCGCGGCGCCGCGTTCGGGTACTTCATCGCCACCGTCTTCGAGATCGCGAGAAACTCGCCCTGCAGGTACCTGATTTCGTCGCCCATGCTGCCCGTCGTGTCGATGACGAACGAGATGTCGAGTGTTTCGCGCGGCGTCGGCGCGACGAGCGACGCGTCGCGCACCGCCTCGTGCGCCGCATCGACGAAGGGGAGCACGCCGGGAGTCTGCTGGCTCACGATCTTCGCGCGGTAGGCCGTGAACAGATCGAAGTTGCGATTGTCGTCCCAAGCTCCGGCGGTCAAAGTCCCCGGCGCAACGGGGATCCCGGCGTCCGCGAAACCGCCACCACGCGGGCCGGCCACACCGCCCGCGGTGTCGGCCGAACCGGGCCCCGCGCCGGTCCCCGAGCTCGTCGTACCCACGCTGGCCCCTCCCGACGTCGCCGCTGAAGAGGAGCTCGTCCCCTCGAACGATCCGGTGCCCATTTCTGAGCCCGAGCCGGTACCGGTGCCGAGAGAGCCGGATCCGCTCGTTTCCGCGGTCCCCATCGTGCCCTTGGAGGCGTCGTCGGACGCTGATCCGCAGGCGGCAACGAAAGCCAAGAGCGGAATTGCGAACTTTCCATTTCGAAGAGCAGCACCCATCGGAACCTCCTTGCCAAGCGGCAAAACGAGGTACAGCACGGCCCGTGCCATGCGATTCGGCGCTTCCGACCCGATATCGCGCGGGCGCGCGCCGATCGACATGTGCCATTTGTGCCAATCCGGGACCCCCGCGTCTCGTCGGCACTGGCGCAACCGTGCCTGATGGTTAGCATGCCGGTCGTGCACTTCCTCCTGCAATGGCTCGTCCTCTCGTTGTCTTTCTGGCTCACCGCCAAGCTCGTCCCGGGCTTTCGCGTCGCTGGCTTTTGGGACGCCATCGTGGTCGCCGCCGTTTTCGGGATCGCCAACTACTTCTTGGGAACGTTCCTCTTCTATCTGCTGGGCATCCTCACGCTCGGGATCGGGCTGCTCCTCGCGCTGCTGACCCACTGGGTGGTCAACGCCATCTTGCTCAAGATCACCGGCGCCTTCACGTCGCGCCTGCAGGTCAAGTCGTTTGGCGTCGCGCTCGTCGCCGCGCTCGTCATGAGTTTGCTGGGCAAGGCGGGCGCCTACGCCATCGATCAAATCACCCACCACCCGTCGCCCGCCGGCTCAATTTATCTCTGAGGCGGCTCCTTCCACCTACCGTTTGCGTCGCGCCCCCTTGTGACTTACTCCTGGAGAGCCATGCCGGCGCTACCAGGATCCGAAGGCGCTGCCCTGCCGATCCTCGATCGCGTCATGCGCGGCCAACGCGTCTCGCGCGACGAGGGCTACACGCTCATGAACACCGCTCCGAGTGACGTCCCGGCGTTGCTCGAGGTCGCCGGCGCGCTGCGCGATCGCGGCCACGGCCGGGAGGTGACGTTCTCCGCCAAGGTCTTCGTTCCCCTCACCACGTTGTGCCGCGACTACTGTGGCTATTGCACCTTCCGGCGTGATCCCGGCGAGCCCGGCGGCCGCACGATGGAGATCGACGAGGTCGTCGACCTGTGCCTCGCCGGCCACGCCGTCGGCGCCAAAGAAGCCCTCTTCTCGCTGGGCGACCGCCCCGAGGCGATCTTCTCCGAGCATCGTGCGTGGCTCGCCGCTCGCGGCGAGCGGACGACGCTCGGCTACCTCCGAGCGGCATGCGAAGCCGTTACCCGAAAGACGGACCTCTTGCCGCACGCCAACCCAGGCTTGATGGGCGATCGCGATCTCGCGGACCTCAAGGAGGTGAACGCGAGCATGGGTCTCATGCTCGAGAGCACCTCGGAGCGGCTGCTCGAGCCCGGCGGCGCGCACGACCGCGCGCCCGACAAGGTACCTCGGCATCGCCTGCGCACGATCGAAAACGCCGGCGAGCTTCGCATCCCCTTCACGAGCGGCATCCTCATTGGCATCGGCGAAACGCTCGATGAGCGCGTCGACGCGCTCGTCGCGCTGCGCGACCTACACGAACGCTATGGCCACATCCAAGAGATCATCGTCCAAAATTTTCGCGCCAAGCCGACCATCCGGATGAAGCATCAGCCCGATCCGTCGTTCGACGATCTGCAGAAGACGCTCGCCGTCGCGCGCATCATCGTCGGGCCGCGGATGAACCTGCAAGCGCCCCCCAATCTCTCCCCCGACACGTTCCCCGCGCTCATTCGTGCCGGGCTCAACGACTGGGGCGGCATTTCACCGCTCACCGTCGATCACATCAACCCCGAGGCCCCCTGGCCTCACCTGCGAGCGCTCCGCGAGCAAACCCAAAACGCGGGCCACGAGCTACGCGAGCGGCTCGCCGTGTACCCCGAGTACATCGTCGGCGACGGCGGGTTTCTCCCGGCCGCGATGCGCGAGCGTGCGCTGGCCTACACCGATGCGCGAGGCCTCGTGAAGGGCGAATTCGAGAGGTGGCGGGCGTCGTGAAGGTGGTCGCCTTGGCCGGAGGCACCGGCGCCGCTCGATTCTTGCGCGGCCTCTGCCAAGTCGTGCCCCCGGGCGACGTCACCGTCATCGGCAATACAGGCGACGACGTCGAGCTCTGGGGCCTGCACATCTCCCCCGATCTCGATACGGTGACGTATACACTGGGCGGCCTCATCGACACGGCCCGAGGATGGGGCGTGGCCGGCGACACGTTCCAGTGTCGCGACGCCATGAGCTCGCTCGGCGAACCGACGTTCTTTGCCCTCGGTGATCGCGACTTGGCGGTGCATGTCTTTCGAACTGACAAGCTCCGGAGCGGCTGGTCGCTCTCGCAGATCACCGACGTTTTGCGCGTGCGCATGGGCGTCGCATGCCGCATTCTGCCGATGTCCGATGCCCCGATTCGCACGCGCGTCCTCACGCCCAGCGGGTGGCTCGGCTTCCAGGAGTTCTTCGTTCGTGAACGCTGCCTGCCCGAGATCGTCGACATCGCCTTCGAGGGGGCGGCGAAAGCAGAGCCCGCTCCAGGCGTCCTCGAAGCCATTAACGCGGCGGACGCGGTCATCATCTGCCCCTCCAACCCAATCAGCTCGGTGGGCCCGATCCTCGCCATCGAGGGCATTCGACGACACCTCGCCGCCGCGCGCGCCCGGACGGTGGCGGTGAGCCCCATCGTCGGGGACGCCCCGGTGAGCGGCCCGGCCGGCAAGATGATGCGTGCCACGGGCTTCGAAGTCTCCGTCATCGGCGTGGCAGCAGCCTACGCCGACGTCGCCAGCGCGCTCGTCATCGACCACCGAGATGCCCAAGCCGGCCCGGCCTTGCTCGAGCGCGGCCTCCGCCCCGTGATGGCCGACAGTCTGATGAAGAGCACGGACAAGGCAACCGAGCTTGCACGAGCCGCCATCGGAGCCATCTCGTGACCATCGCGGTAGTGCCCGTCAAACGGCTCGACGACGCCAAGAGCCGCTTGTCGGCACGCCTATCGGCGCCCGAGCGGCGCGCCCTCGTCTTGGCCATGCTCCACGACGTCCTTTCCGCGTTGTCGAAGGTAACCGCGATCACGACACGCTTGGTGGTCACG
>DATEMX010000403.1:0-14214 GCA_035275365.1 Polyangiaceae bacterium
CCCTCAGCCTCACATCACCTGTCGAGGTAGGATCGTCGCCCTACACGAACGCTGACGAACCTATCAGAAAGGAAAAGAGCGTGATGGAAAAACACCGCGTGTGGCCGGTCAAAGCGCTTGAAACGCCCGGCCTTTCGCACAAGAATTAGAGTTGGGCGCGCATGTTCAGCGCGGCAAAGATCGTCGGTCCGGCGAGAGCGCGAACTTCAAGTAGTCCGAGGGTGGGGGTGGAGAAAGCAGTGTTGCAGCAGGTATGAGCATCGATCGATCGGAAGTAGGAGCGCGATACCGTCTTCGGTTTCTGTTGCAGGAGTTCGACCTCCCGTTCGGGCACACGCTCATCGGACGCGGCAACGAGTGTCAGATCACGATCTTCGACCCTTCAATCTCGCGCCGCCACGCGCGCATCATCGTCGACGGCGGCGGCGCGGTGCTCGAAGATCTCGGCAGCCGAAACGGATGCCGCGTCAACGGCCTCCAGGTGCGCGGGCGCAAGGAGCTCGTCGACGGCAATCGCATTCGGATCGGTCGCCAGGAGCTCGTCTTCAGCGAGGTCCGCATCGGAGCGAACTTCCACCATCGGCAGACGGGATCACTTTGCTACTGCGGCGACTGCCGAGCTGCCTATCCTCGAGAGGTCGACGCGTGTCCTCACTGCGGCTCGTCGGTCCGTGGTCCGACTCCCGCGGCAGCCAACGATCACGACGAGGGAGAAACGACGCCCCCCACGCGACCTCGCAGCGCATCCGCGCCTCCTACGAACTAGAGCGACCAACAGCTTCGCACAACCGAGCCTCAAAAAATGTCCCCATAAGATTTCAGGTCTAGAGAATCCATCCGTACGCCCGCTGGTGGAGGCTTGAGAAATGGACAAGTCCGTCTTGGTCAAGATCGTCTGGTTGGGGGCCATTGCAGCGATTCCCACCGCCGTTCTCGCCCTGCAGAAGCCGAAAGTCCACGTTCCCGTCGAGGCGCGCCGAGTCATTACCATGGATCAACCTGTGGCGGTTGATATCCGCTCGGGCGAAATGCAGAGCTCCAGGCACATGGAACCCGCGCCGTCGGCGGAGCCGGTCCGGCCCGCGCAACCTTTGTGGATGACCGGCGCCACGATCAAGGCTGGATCGAGCGCTCCTTCGGCCTCGACGCCTCAGGCTCAGCCGGCCCCCCCGACAGCGCCGACCGTCGCGCTCACGCCTCCACCCGCTCCGCCGAAGCAGAGCATGGCGTCGACGGTGGCTCCCGGTCGGGGGCCCCAATAGAGGTACGTCGAAACTAGCACTACTGCCTGCGTCTTGGCATCGGCAGATCGTGATCAGCAGACTTGACGGCGACCCGACTCAAGTTACGGCGAGGCCGTAGTGCTAGGCGCTCGCCGAGGGCGAAAGGCGATACGCTAGCTCGTAGCGATCGTCGAGGTTGGTGATGCGAACCTCGACGATGCCGTGCGCATTGACGGCGTAGGTTTCGCGGATGAGCGGCCCGCCGTCGTGAAGCCGCTCAACGCTGACCGAGCCGAGCTCCGCGTTTCGGTTCTGCAGCCCAGGGTCGAATGGAAAGTAGATGTCGGCGAAGCTGGCCATGTCCCCACGGGGTTGGCCGCTCGGATCAACTTCGGCGCACTCGACGTAACGAAAGTGTCCGACGTTGTGCGCGGCCCGGTAAGTGCGTTCGACGACGGCCAGTTCGTCTCCGCCGTTCGGCAAGATGACGTCTCGCTGGAAAATGGGATCGAACGTCACCTCGGATCCGCTTCTCGCTTCGCGGAAGACGCCGAAGACGCGCGAGAACCGATCCGATAGCTGCATGCCCGCGTCTTTGTCGGCGGCGATGGCGAGGCCGATGGCGGCCGAGGCCGATGGGTAGGGAGAACGATGCACGCGCTTGCCGAAGGCTTCGCGCAACGCTCGACCAACGGCTGGAAGCGAGCTGGCGCCTCCGACCACGTAGATGCCGGCGATTTCCGAGGGCAGCTCGCGGGCGCCGTCGTCGAGGGTGTCGTCTTGGCAGATGACGCTCAACATCGATCGGATCGTGCGCTCGATGAGCGGGGCAAGGCGGGCGTAAAACTCGCCTACCTCGATGGTGATCTCGGGCTTGGGCGCGAGCTTGCCGAGCGACGTGGCGAGCTCGAGCGTGAGCTTGCGCGACGAAGGATTGAGCTGTTCCTTGGCGTTTCTACATTGCTCGAGCAAGAGGCGCTCGGCGCGTGGCGCGAGGGCTTCTCGCGCCACGCCGACCTTCGCAAGCGCGAGCGCCATGAGCTCGCCGTCGAAGTCGTCGCCGCCGAGTCGATTCATGCCCGAGGTGGCTACGACCTCGTGGAGCGCGCCGGTCATGCGCAGGAGCGACACGTCGAAGGTGCCGCCGCCGATGTCGTAAACGACGACCCGATCCTTCTTCGACGTGAGGGTGTTCCGGTAGCGGTGGGTGTATTCGAAGCCGGCGGCCGAAGGTTCGTTCAGAAGTCCGAGGACATCGAATCCCGCGCGACGAAAGGCGTCGAGGCACAAGAAGCGCTGCGTGCTATGCGCGTTGGCGGGGGCGGCGATGAAGGCCTCGATCTTCTCGCCTGGTTCGAGCAAAGGCCCGATGTTGGAGCCTTCGAGCAGCGCCCGGCGGAGCGCCGAAAAAAACGCCGCGAGGAGCTGGGTGGCGGGGACGATCGACGATCCGATCGAGAGGACTGCGTCGGGGGAGGGATCGTTGAGTAGCCGCTTGAAGGATCGAACGATCGTCCATTCGGGGGAGGCGACGAGGCGCTCGGCGTCGAAACCGAAGCGAAGCTCACCGCCGCGCTCGGCGACGACCGAAGGAAAGCATTCGATGGCGTCGCCCGAGGGGTCGGTGAAGCTCACCACGGGGTAATTCCCCCGATCGCAGAGAGCTACCACAGTGCGTGTGGTTCCGAAGTCGATCCCGAGCCGCAGGTTCTGCCTCCTTTTCGCCTATCCTGCCACACGGGCGCCTCGATTGACCACATTCGGGCGTTTGCGCGTCGAAAGGACAAAACTTTTGGAAGCCACGAACGGTCTATATTGGGTGTTTGCTCAAACCTGAGGGGTGACGCCGTGACCATGCTCGACCGCCGGGTGATCGTGCTTTTTTTCGCTGCGTTGTCGGCCTGCCGTCGGGGAGACGTCGCGCGTGGCGCAGGGGGGCCTTTAGCCATCAAGGCCATCGACGTCGATTCGCCCATTGGAGGCGATGGCGCAGGCGTATCGCGGTGCGACCATGACGGGAAAAAATGCGTGACGATCGGCAAGGACGACGCCGTCCCCGAAGAGAGCCTCGTGAAGACGGCGCCCGGGGCTCGAGCATCGTTCGAGCTCGGGCCGGCGGCGACCCTCGATCTGGGCGAAGACAGCGCGGCGTGGCTCGCGGCGGCGACCAAGGTCGAGCTCGCTCGCGGGTCCGCCGTGGTGAAGTGCCTCGGAAATCCCGCCGACAAAGCCGACGCATTTCGCATCGAGGTCGCGGGCCGATCGGGCGAGTTCGATCCGAAGGTTGGCGCCACGGTCCTCCTTCGAACCAAAGGTGCCGATCGCGCGCTCGTGACGGTCGAGAAGGGTAAGCTCACGCTTCGCTCGAGCGGCGGACTCACGACGGTCGTGCTCTCGGGCGAGACGGTCGATCTCGTCAAGGGCAAGCCTCCGGAACGCGTCGCGTCGCAAGTCGCCGTCGAGCCACACAGAAGCGCCGGCGCACAACCCGCCCTCTTGGCGCAAGGCGAACCGCGGGGCCTCGGCCGCATGACGGCCCGCCTTCCCGGCAAGACCGACGTCGTAGCGGGCGTGCGCCTCGTGTCGCACCACGTCGACGTCGTTTTGCGCGACGGCATGGCGCGTACCGAGATCGAAGAGGTCTTCCAAAATGACACGGCGCAAGTTCTCGAAGGGCGCTACGTGTTTCCGCTCCCCGCCGACGCCAGCATTTCGCGGCTCGTGCTGTGGGTGAACGACAAGCCGGTCGAAGGCGAAATCGTCGAGAAAAAGCGCGCCGCAGCCATTTTCAAGGGCATCGTCGACGACACCGTGCGTCCGCGCGATCCGGCGCTCCTCGAGTGGGTGGCGGGCGGCGACTTCTCGCTCAAGATCTTCCCGCTGCCGGCCAAGGGCAGCCGCAAGGTGAGCCTCGCTTACGATCAGGTTTTGCGCGAAACAGGCGGCCGCAGCCGCTATGTTTACCCGCTGTCGGTCGGTGCCGAACGATCGATCCAGATCGACGATTTCGCCGTCCAGGTGAGCGCCAGCGATACGCGCGCCAAGCTCGGCCAAGTCGAAACGCCGCGCTACGTGACGACGCGCTCCGGCGACGAGGGGGCGTTTCGCGTCGGTTTCGGAGCCAAAGCGTTCACGCCGGTGCACGACTTCGTGGTCTCGTACGGTCGCGAATCGGACAACGACGCCGAGCTCTCCGCGTACGTGCCCGCGTGGGGCGAGTTCAAGGGGGATGGAACCTTGGGCGCCGCGCGCGGCGCCCAAGGTTCCGGATATTTTGCGCTGCGACTCAGGGCTGATTTGCCAGCGGGGATGAGCCCCGCGCATGTGCGCCGCGATCGAGCGATCATCGTCGACACGAGCCACAGCCAGTCTCAAGAGACGCTCGAAGGAGAAGCCAAGCTCGCCCTGGCCTTCGTGCGGGAGATGGATCCCGACGAGCGATTCGTGGTCCTCGCCTGCGATAGCGCGTGCATGACGTTTCCCGAAGCGGGCCTCGCTGCACCGACGAACGAGCAGGTGTCCAACCTCGAAGTATGGCTGAAGAAGCAGAGCCCTACGGGTTCGTCGGACGTCGCCGGCGCGCTGCTCGACGCCGCCCGAAGGGTCGATGCCGGCGGCTCGGGTCAGGTCGTCTACCTCGGTGACGGTGCTCCGAGCGCGGGTGAGTTGACTGCTAACGGGATCGCGGAGCGTGTGCGGTCCACGCTCCGCGATCGCAAGGTCGATCTGCGTTTGCTCGGTGCGGGCCGCTCCGTCGACGACGTCGTCCTCGGATCGCTCGCGCAGGCGCTCGGTGCCACGTACGAAGCGGTGACGACGGGCGAATCGATCGAAACGCGCGCGGCCGAGCTGGTCATGTCGCTCCGGAGCCCGGTCATTCGTGCGGCGAGGGTGGAGCTTCCGAGCAGCTTCGGCGAAGTGTACCCGCCCACGTTGAAGAACCTCTTGCTCGGCGAAGACGTGGTGCTCGTAGGGCGCGTTTCGTCGAACGATCCAGGCGAGGTGAAGCTCCACGGCGAGCTCGACGGCCAGCCCTACACCCTCGTGCGCCACGTGAGATGGACGCCCGAGGCTTCGCGACAGAATCCGCTCGTGCCGCGGATTTGGGCCTCGGCGCGCATCGCCGATCGCGAGGGGTCGGGCGACGCGGAGGCGGTCAAGCAGATCGTCGACCTGTCCAAGCGTTACCACGTGATGTCGCGGTACACCTCGCTGCTCGTTCTCGAAAACGATCAAATGTTCGCCGAGTTCGGCATCAAGCGCACGGCACGGGCGGCTGGTCTTGCCGCCGGCAATCTCGGAGATCTCCCCGCTGGTCCTTCCACGACGGGCGCGCTTTCTCCGCCGGTGGCAGAGAGCGACTCGCTTGCGGAAGGCAAGGCGACCGGCGCCGACAAGGCCAAGAAGGCCGACGTCGATTTTGCATCCGGCCCTGCCGATTTCGAGCGGCGAGCGACGTCGCCGGTCAAGCCTTCGCCGGCGCCGACGTTTGCCGCTCCCCCGTCGCCAGCGCCGGCCTCCCGCGCGGCCCCCGCCGCTCCCGCTGTGAAAGGTTCCGCGATGGACCTGAATCCGTTCGAGAGCGCCCTGCGCCCCGAGGCCGAGGCGCCGTCGATCGCGGCCGATGAGCGGTTCGGATCGGGTCACGGCGCGCTTCAAGGTTTGGGAAGCGGAGGCGGCGGCCTCGCCGGCATCGGTAGCTCCGGCAGAAGCAGTGTTGCGTTCGTAGGCAATGTGCGCTTTGGCGGCGCATCGGTGTCGGGCGGTTTGCCGCGGGAGGTCGTGGAGCGCATCACGCGCGCGGCGGGGGGCCGCTTTCGCCGCTGCTACGAGATGGGTCTGCAGCGCAATCCGGAGCTCGCCGGTCGTCTCGGCGTGCGCTTCGTCATCGGAGAGAGCGGCCAGGTCGTTGCCAGCTCGCCAACCGCCAGCACGCTGGGCGATGGTGCCGTCGAGGCATGCGTGACGGCCACGGTGCGAACGCTCTCGTTCCCCGCGCCCGAGGGTGGGTTCGTGACGGTCATGCAGACATTGACGTTCACCCGCAGCGAGCGCGGCGATCTCGCGCCTCGTTGGCGCGTTCAGACCGAGCCGTCCGCGAACCACCGCGCGGCCGACGATGGGTGGCTCGCCAAGGGCGACGAGGCGCTCTCCAAGCTCCGCGCCGCGCTCGACCAGGCCCCGCAAAGCCGCAGGAAATACGAAGATCTCACGCGCGGCCTCTTGGCGCGAGGGCGCTTCGAGGAGGCCCTTGCAACGGCGAGACGCTTCGTCGCGATGGATCCCGATCTGCCCGTGGCTCGCGAGCTGCTCGCTTACGCCGCTGCGACGAGCGACGACGGCCCGCTCGCGGCGGGCGCGATCGACACTCAAACGGAGACCGACCCCAGCAGCGTCAAATGGCACGTGCGGGGCGCGCGCGCCTTCGAGGCGCTCGGCGACGAACGGCGCGCATGCGCACATTGGCGCTCGCTCGGAGAGTTGTCGCCGAAGTCCGACGAGTTCCGCTACGAAGCGCTCCGTTGCCGGGCGCGGGTGCTCGACGACCGCGAGTCGGTCCTCGCCGAGGTGCGCAGCGCCGCCAAGCCGAGCAAGCTCTTAGGCGAGCTCTTGCCGCAAATCGAGGCGAGCAAGCCGCCGCCGTTCGCCAAATCGGTGGCGGGTGCCGGCCAGTTCGAAGCCGAGGTCAGATGCTTCGTCGGCGAGCGATGCCCTACGGTGGTGGTCGTTTCGCCGCTCGGCAACGTGTTCTCGCCTTACACGCCAACCGACGCGCGCTCGAGCGCGCACTCGGTGGCGTTCTCCGGCCTGAGGAGCGCAACGTACATGACCCTCCTGACCGGCGGCTCCGAAGACGCCCGCGGCGAGGTCGAAGTGCGCGCCTTCGGATCGACCAAAAAATTTCCGATCACCCACGGCGGCCGTCAAACCGTGGCAGCGACGACCATCACGCTACCCGATCACACGCGCGGCTTCGGTACCTTCAGCGACGGCTTCCTCATTGCGCGCTAGCAACGGCGCACTGCGGCGCTGTGGCGATTTTCCGGTCATCGCCAAGGCCGCCAAGGGTTTTTTTCAGAACGTCTTAGGAACGTAGATCTCCTCCCAAATTCGCCGAGAACGAGCCACCTCCTCACAGTCACTGAGAGCCTCACCAGTCACCATCGCAAGCACCACCCACCCCAACCCTTGGCGGCCTTGGCGCTCTTGGCGGCCTTGGCGATGACCGAGATCACCTCCAGGCCTCGACAGCCCAGTCAGACGATAGCAAGGCTACACGGCCTGCGCAGAGATGCCGAGCGCCGTGAGCTCGGACGGGGCGGGGAAGAGGCCGAGGTTTTTCCAGATGCGCAGCGTGGCCTCGGCCTTGTTGAGCGTATAAAAGTGGATGCCCGGGCAGCCTTGACGAAGCAGATCTTCGGCTTGGCGCGTGGCGATCTCGATGCCGAACGCCTTTTGCGAGGCAGGATCGGCCGCGAAGCCTTCCATTCGCTTGCGGATCCAAGCCGGAATGTCGGCTCCACAGAAGCTCGAGAAACGAGCGATTTGCTTGAAGTCGGTGATGGGCATGAGCCCGGCGTGAATGGGGACCTCGCAGCCGAGCCGGCGCACGCTGTCGACGAACGCGTAGTAAGCGTCGTTGTTGAAGAAGTATTGGCTGATCGCCTGGTCGGCGCCGGCCTCGACCTTGCGGACGAAGTTGCGGAGATCGGCCACTGGATCGGGGCTCTCGGGATGGAACTCGGGATAGCAACCGACGGCGATGGAGAACCCACCGAACTGCCGAATGAACGCGACCAGCTCGCTGCCATATTTGAAGGGACCGTGCGAAAACGGCTGGCCGCCCTGGGGCTTATCGCCGCGGAGCGCGACGATGCGCTTGACGCCGATGGACTTGTACCGCTCGAGCGTCTCTTGCAGCGCCTCACGACTCGTGCCCAAGCACGACAGGTGAGGGACGACCTCGAGGCCAGTGCTCTCCTGGATGTGCCGCACCGCTTGGTAGGTTCCGTCGCGCGTGGTACCCCCCGCGCCGAACGTCACCGAGACGTATTGCGGGCGGAGCGGCGCCAAGATGCGCGTGGTTTCCTTCAAGCGTGCGGCGCTTTGGTCATCCTTCGGCGGGAAGAATTCGAACGAAAAAGCCCGGGCTTTGCGGATACTCATCGAGATACCCTTCAAATGGGGGACGTTTTCGCCCCATTGAGACGGGTCTCATGAAGCCGCAAGGTTGTCAACGGGCTTTCGCTACACGGCGCGCGTCGTTCTTCCGGGCTGCACCGCGGCGATGAACTCGAGCTCGGGGTGCTCCTCGGTCGTGCGCCTCATCGACCATTCGTCGCCGAAGAGGACGAGCGGTCGGTCCTCGACGTCGACCAGGCACTTGGTTCGGCCGTAGGCCTTCTGCTCGAAGAGCGAAGCGTCGAAGCTCGCGCCTGCCCCCGCCCCGGCGATCCATCGCGCGTGGTTGTAAGGCAGGCTCTCGAAGACGACGGTCACGCCGTATTCGGCCTTGAGGCGGTGCGCGACGACCTCGAACTGGAGAACGCCGACGGCGCCCAGAATGGGATCGCGTTCGAGCGTTTTCGGATCGAAGAAAACCTGCACGGCGCCCTCTTCGGAGAGTTGGTCGAGCCCCTTCTTGAGCTGCTTTCGCTTGAGCGAATCGGGAAGCCGCGCGCGCATGAAGTGTTCGGGCGAAAAGCGCGGGATGCCGTCGAACTCGGCGCTCGAGTCTTGCGTCAGCGTGTCGCCGATGCGCAAAACGCCGGCGTCCCAGAGCCCCAAGATGTCACCGGCGAAGGCCTCTTCGATTTCGGTTCGTTCTTGCGCCAAGAATTGGAGCGAACGGTTCAAAGTCAGCGTGCGCCCGGTTCGCACGTGCTTGACCGCCATGCCCCGCTCGAAGCGGCCCGAGCAGATGCGCGTGAAGGCGATGCGATCGCGATGCTTCTGGTCCATGTTCGCCTGAATCTTGAAGACGAACGCGGTAAATTCCGACGACATGGGGTCGATGACGCCGCCCTCCGTCGTGCGCGGTAAAGGCGAGGGCGCGAAATCGACGAAGCGATCGAGGAAGGGCTCGACGCCGAAATTGTTCATCGCGCTGCCGAAGAACACCGGCGTAATGGCGCCCTCGCGGAAGCGCCCTATGTCGAATGCGTTGCCGGCGACGTCGAGGAGCTCGAGCTCGGAGAGGAGCTGCTTATGCGCGGTTTCGCCGATGGTCTCCACGAACGTCGGATCGCCCAGGCTGATGAGCGCGCTCTTGGCTTTGCGTGCGCCGTAGTCCGACTCCACGAAGCGCATGAGCTCGCGGCGCTGCCGATCGAAGACGCCTTGGAATCGCTTGCCTGCGCCGACGGGCCAGTTGATGGGGCTGCAGGGGATGCCGAGAATTCGCTCGATTTCGTCCATCAGGTCGAGCGGGTCGTTGCCGTCTCGATCCATCTTGTTGATGAACGTGACGATGGGGATCTTGCGCATACGGCAAACTTCGAAGAGCTTGATCGTCTGCGCTTCGACGCCCTTGCCGCTGTCGACGAGCATCACGGCGCAGTCGGCCGCGGCGAGCGTGCGGTAGGTGTCCTCGCTGAAGTCGTTGTGGCCCGGCGTGTCGAGCAGGTTCATATGATGATCGCGGTAGCTGAACTGCAACACGCTCGTGGAAATCGAGATGCCGCGCTCGCGCTCCATCGCCATCCAGTCGCTCGTGGTCGCCCGCTCGCGCCGCCTTTGTTTCACGGAACCGGCAAGGTGGATGGCGCCTCCGTAGAGAAGCAACTTCTCGGTGAGGGTGGTCTTGCCCGCGTCAGGATGCGAAATGATCGCGAACGTGCGCCGCCGGGCTACTTCGCGATGGAGGCGTTCGTTCGGGTCGGTCATGCGAGCGGATGTGTAGCGGAGGCTTTGACCCCGCGCTATCCCGTAACGTGTTCGGGGGGCAGCCGCCGTGCCGGAATGACGGCGCGGGGCAGGGCCTTGACGCCTCCCCGCCGGGGGATTTTGTAGTCTTGCGTGGCGCGGATGAGGTTCGTTTTCATGCCGTTGGCCTGCTGGATGGCCTTCGCCGACACGCCGTATTTCCGCGCCAAATGCCCGAGCGTTTCGCCTTCTTTGACCTTGTGGCGCACGAAGCGCGACGGCGGTTCGATGATGCGGCGTTTCAGCAAGAGGTCATAGGCTCGGCGCCCCGTCTCTTGCGCTAGCGGATTGTAAAACCTGAGGTGAAGGTGGCTCGCGTGGCCCTTGGCGTGGCGGATGAGGGGAGGCAGGGCCGCCGAGCCGTCGAAGATCTGGTCGACCCAGGTGC
Source organism: Polyangiaceae bacterium (assembly GCA_035275365.1). GTDB lineage: Bacteria > Myxococcota_A > Polyangia > Polyangiales > Polyangiaceae > DASWDH01. The sequence continues at coordinate 10,537 of DATEMX010000403.1, forward strand.
GATCCTCCCCGTGGTCGATGGCGTACGATCGCACGAGCCGCTGAACCGATCGGTCCATCAAAATGAGCTCGACGTCGGTCTCCACGATGAGCGTCTTGATGAACGCCCAGGTGCGTGCGCGGTCGAGGTTCGACGCCTTCGCGGTCGCATACCAACGCGCTTGGTCGGTCGAATAGTAGTAGCTGATGTCGACGTCGCGCCCGGCTTGATGGCTCACGTGCGGTGAGAGATGCCCGCCGCGAGGGCCGCTGATGTGACCGATGAACATTTTCGGCGATCCGGGGAGCAGGGCCTCGACGCGGTTCAGGCAGTGCGCCAGAAAATCGACAGTCTCCCGCGTTCCCCAGGCGTGATCGGCGTCGACCAGCTCCCAGCCTTGGCCGGTCGTCATCTGTACGCCGTTGAAGAGCGCCCCCCCGTTGGTCGAACCGATCGACATCGAACCGAGCCCTGTGGCGTTCTTCGTCAACTCGGTCTCGATTTGGGCCTTGGTCCAGCCGTCGAGCGGGTGCTTGTAGGTTCGCCCTTCGGTGGGCATGGCCGAGCTCTCGGCACCGTCGTCGATCTCGTCCTTGTCGTCCGATTCGGCCGTTTCTTCGTCGACCGTTTCGGTGGTGGCGAGCGGCGCTGCGTCGGCGAGCGCGGCCGCTGCACCTTCGGAGTCCGCGCTCTGGCTCGCGGCGTCGCCGACCTGCGATGCAGGCGTGCTAGGCTGGCCCCGCTCACCGCGCGGCGCTCCGGCGCATGCCGAGAACAGGAGAAGGGAGGCCGCATACGCGGCGGACGTGCCCTTCGGGACCACGCGGTCCCGCGGCAGCGCGCGCGGCGAGTGCTTGCGCTCCGAGGTGGTCGGATTCTCGGCGAAAAAACGGAAGAAGCGCGGCATCGGTAAGCCCTTGGACAATCATCCAAGTGGCACTACTGTCTCGAAGTTGTCGTGAGCCACGAGGGTGGCTTTGGAGGTTCTGGTGGAAGTTTATCTCAAGGCCGTCCGGGAAGTACTCGAGAAAGGGACACGCAAAGAAAACCGGACGGGGGTCGATACCATCTCCACGTTCAACATCAACTACGAGATCGATCTCCGCGAGGGCTTTCCGCTTCTGACCACCAAAGAAATTTCGTGGAAGAACATCGTGGTCGAAAACCTGTGGTTTCTCTCGGGCGATACGCACATCGGTCTCTTGCAAAAGCACAAGTGCAAGTTCTGGGATCCGTGGGCCGACGGAGTGGGACGGGTACCGAGCGCCTACGGGAATTTCTGGCGCCATTTTCCCGTGCACGACGCGAACGGCGAGCCCGGCTTTAACGATCAGATCGCCTGGGTGCTCGCCGAGATCAAACGCAACCCGATGAGCCGGCGGCTCGTCGTTTCGGCTTGGGCGCCGGGCAACGCGCAGACGAGCAAGTTGCCGCCGTGCCACTGCCTCTTCATGTTCAACGTGCAGATCGACGCATCGGGCGAACCGCTCTTGTGCCTGCACCTCACGCAGCGAAGCTGCGACATTGCGCTCGGCATTCCCTACAACATCGCCGGCTATTCGTTCTTGCTCGAATTGGTGTCGCGCTTCACCGGGATTCGCGCGGGGATCTTCGCCCACACCCTCGTCGACGCGCACATCTATACGAAGAAGCCCGATGGCTCGATGGCCGAATACGACCACTTGCCGGGTCTCGAGGTGCAGCTCCTGCGAAAGCCCCGTGCGGTGCCGAAGCTTACCATCGACCCGAGCATTCGTTCGCTCGACGACATCAAGCCGCTGCTCGAGGCGAGCACCGACGAGGTGATGCGGCACTTCGTCTTGACGGGCTACGATCCGCACCCGCCCATCTCGTTCAAAGTCGCCGTCTGATGTCGAGCGAAGGACGTCGCGGCATCATGGCGGCGGTCTCGCCGGAGGGCGTCATCGGTCTGCACGGCAAGATCCCATGGCACTATCGAGGCGACATGCGCCGGGTGAAGCGCCTCACGCTAGGCACCACCCTCGTCATGGGGCGCATCACGTGGGAGTCGCTCGGCAAAAAGCCGCTCCCGGGCCGCCGCAACCTGGTCGTTTCGAGTTTGCCCATCGCCGGAGCGGAGTCTTTTCGGGACATCACGTCGGCCCTCGCCGCGAGCTCGGGACCGATTTGGTTCTTCGGAGGGGTCGGGATCTATCGCGAGGCGATGGCCTACGCCGATTTCATCGACATGGTCTACGTCCCCGAACACGTCGATCATCCAGACGCCGTTCATTTCCCACCCATCGACCGCACGCTCTGGGAAGAAGGCCCGCTCGTCGAGCACGAGGACGAACCGTCGCTGGCGCGTCGGGTCTACACCCGCAAGCCCTAGAGCCTCGGATAGACGAGCTCCTTGGCGTCGTTGCGCGTGTCGGCATCACCCGTGCGGCGCCCCTCGAACTGAATTTCGCAGCGGTAGGGAATCGACGACGCGAACCAGGCGGAGCCTTCGGCGCGCGTCACGAATTCATCGCCGGGCGCGAAAGGATCCGGCAACGGCGTCTTCTTTAGTACCTTGGCTTCGTCGTCGCCCGGGCGCGAGATGATCACTGAGGCTTGCACGTGGGCGCTCTGGGGCCCTCGGTTTTGCACGACGCACCGAACAGCAATTTCCCGGAACATCGAGGTCGACGCCGTCTGCGTCACTTCGAGCTTCTGGACAGCAAGGTCGAACGTTTCGTCGGGGCCGCGCGACGGCCAATTGCCGGCGCGCGCAATCCCGAGAACAGCCGCCAAGAGTCCACCAATCCATAAGGCAAAACGTGCAGCGCTGCCGCCAAAGGTTCCCCCACCCACGGTGCTACCTCTCTTCTAAGAGAGAACGTGGTGTCGTGTGGAAGGGCGGGTATCTGGCGAAGGCTAGTACCGCGCGGCGAAAAATTTAGCTCCCAGACTCGAGAGCATCGAGAAGCTGGTAGCTCGGCGCCGGAGGTGCCGTGGGGGTGGGGCCCTGTTCCAGGCGAAGCCGCCTCCGCGCGAAGCGCGGGCTTGGCCAAAAGTCGAGCCCGACTTTGGCCAAGCGGCGCTAGGGGACCTTCGAGGGGTGCTTGCTGCCGCTCGCGCCGTTGGCGCTGGCAGCGACTGCACCATTGCTCGTGGCCTTGGCTTGGCCGCCGTCGGCAGAGGCGCGGCCGGGCTTTTTTCGGGCGCCGTGGATGATTTCGAACACACGCGTCGTGCCGATGGCCTTACCGGTGCGACCGACGACGCCGAGTTCTTTCAGCGATTCGACGATCTGCCGGAGCTTGTAGCCACTGGCGCGCATGTGCCGGATGACGGCGGTGACGTTCTGCTCATACTCGTCGACTTCTAGCGTGATGCCATCAGCGGCGAATCGTTGGCCCCAGGCACATTGGCCTGAGTAGAGAACGGGCCTCTTGGGGTTACGTGCGGCGTGCTGTCGAGATACGGTGGGGCGGGTACTCACGAGGATCCTCTATGCCATGAAACGGTTGCTTTTCGGATTCCGAAAGCCGAACACGAAAAAAATCGTCCTCCGGTCGGTGCTTTTGTTTCCGGCGACCGGGCACTTAGCTTGCTTGGGGAGGTCTGGGCGGGGGCAGCGCTCCACGATCCGCCGGAGAGATAGGCGCCTCGGCGGGCTCCGTGGTGCGTCGCGGACGGTTGGATAACGTAGGATCACGTCTTGACGTCGAATCGACAAGTGTAGGTGATCTC
>DATEMX010000404.1:0-20953 GCA_035275365.1 Polyangiaceae bacterium
CACGGCGCCGCTGGCTCTCGCTGCTTTCGTCCACCGCGCGGTGCCCATCACCTCGATCATGCGCCCGCTGATGGGTAGCGCGAATCGGACTTTGACGCGCTCTTCTTTCTCGAACGCCGGGCGGGCGAGCACCAGGAGCCCGCCGATGGAGATGTCTTCGCTTCGGCCGTCGAGCGTCGTGCCGTCGCCCCGAAACATGCGTACGGGCGTGACATAGGGCGCGCGCGCGAAGCGACGGCGCGGCGGAGGAAGGCCGGCCATGGGTGCGGGCTGAGCCGTACCAACGGGCGACGTCTGCGAGAGGCCGAGGAGCGAAGTCGAAGGCGGCGCGGGAAAAGCGCGGTTCATGGCGATGGCGAACGAGCGGGCATCTGCGTGTCGTTCGTTCGGATCGCGCGCGAGAGCCTTCTCGATGACCGACGCGAGCTGAGCGGGCACATCCGGGCAACGAGCGCGCAAGGAGGGCACCGGCTCGGTGGAGACCTTGAGCAACACTTGGCCGAAATTGCCCTCGAAGGGGACGGCGCCCGAGAGCGCCTCGAACAACGTGACGCCGAGGGCATAGAGATCGCACCGGTGATCCTGCCCCGCCGCGAGAAGCTGTTCGGGCGCCATGTACTCGGGCGTGCCGAGCAGGGCGCCCTCTTGCGTGAGCTTTCTGTCGATTCCACGAATGCGGGCGACGCCGAAGTCGAAGAGCTTCGTGATTTCGCGGCCAGCGTCGTTCTTGGCGAGAAAAACGTTGCTCGGCTTCAGATCGCGGTGAACGATTCCGCGCTCGTGAGCCGCTGCGAGCGCTCCGCAAAGCTGGGTCCCCACGGCCACGGCCTCCGACACGTTGAGCCGCCGAACCGTGAGGATTCCGTCGAGCGGTCGCCCTTCGAGCAGCTCCATCACCAGATAGGGTGAGCCGTCTTCCGTCTCGCCGGCGTCGAGCGCCTGTACGATGCCTGGATGACGCGCGACGGTGAGCGCCTGCGCTTCTTGGAGAAGCCGCAGGCGAGCATCGGGAGTGTAGGCGCTGCTCCCGATGAGGAGCTTGACGGCGACCGAGCGCGTCGTGAAAAGGTGCTCCGCCTCGAACACAGCGCCGGCTCCGCCGCGCGCGATCTCGCGCCGGAGCCGATAGCGCTTGTCGACCACGCGTCCGACATCTTGCCTCGACTGAGCCGACGCGGTGTTCATGGAGCCTCCGCCGCGCTACGGATGGGTCCGAACGGTGGTGCCAGCGTGCATGGCCCCCTAGCCTAGGCCTGCCACCAGAAATAGGGGCCTATTTCTGGTGGCACCGCGTTCCGCGGCGCAGCTTCGCTGCGGGCACTATCTCTTTGTCTTCGGGGCTTCGCTCCCACCCCCGCCCTCCGGGGCTTCGCCCGGAAGGCTCCGCTCACCTCCTTCGGGAGGCCCACCCCCACGGCACCTCCCGGCGCCGATCCACCAGCTTCTCGACGCTCTCGAATCCGAGGACCCAATTTTCGCGGTGCTAGACGACCGATGGCACTCCGGGTAGGGGGGAGAGCAGCCGATGTTGCCGGGAACGAAGAATCGCGAACACTGACTTAGGAATCATCAACCATGAGACACAAAGCGCGCCCCCTTGTTTGGTTCTGTTCGCTCGTCGGCATGGTGGCCGTGGCGTGGTGGCCGTCGTCGGTGCGCGCCGAAGCGGGCGACGAGCTAGTCGTTTCGGTGCTCACGATTGGTCCCGGCGACCATCCGTTTCTCAAGTTCGGCCACAACGCGATCTTGGTCGAGGACAAGCGCGCGCACACCGAGCTCGTCTTCAACTACGGAGCGTTCTCCTTCGATTCCGTCTTCCTCATTCCCAAGTTCTTGGCCGGCAAATACCGCTATTGGTTGGCGGTCGAAGATTATCGGCGATCGGTCGCGCGCTACGCGGCCGAGAACCGCTCGGTCACCGCACAAAGGCTCGATCTCACGGCGCCGGAGAAGCGGCAAGTCGTCGATCTGTTGAATCGCAACGCGCTACCGGACAATCGCTACTACCTCTACGACTACTACCGCGACAATTGCTCGACGCGCGTTCGCGACGTCGTCGATGGTGCCGTCTCGGGTGCGTTGAGGAGCGCCTCCCTTGGCCCCGCGCATTTGACTTGGCGGGCGCACACGCAGCGGCTCACGGCCGACAGCCCTTGGGTCTACTTCGGTCTCCACGCGACGATGGGTAGCGTGATCGATCAGCCGATTTCAGTTTGGCAAGAGGCGTTTCTTCCGGCTCGCCTCCAAGAACAACTCCGCGAGGTGAGGCGACCGGGGGGTGCGCCGCTCGTCGCCGAGGAAGTGCGCGTCGTCGTCGATCGTCGCGATCCGGTGCGCACGACGCCGCCCCGTTGGTCGGCCACGCTGCTCGGCATCGGTGTCAGCGCCGGCCTCGGGATCGCTGCGCTCGGCCGCGTTGCCAGCGGCGGCCACAGGTTCGCTCGCGTGGCCTTCGCCCTCGCATTGGCCCTGGTCGGGCTGTTCTCGGGGCTCTTCGGGGCGTTGTTCGTGGGTCTCTGGTCGTTCACCAACCACGACGTCGCCTACCACAACGAGAACATTCTCCAGCTTTCGCCCCTGGGGCTCGCGCTGGCGGCGCTTGCCGTGTCTTGGGCGCGCCTTCGGTCGAACGGCGTATGGCTCTCTCGGCTCGCGATGGCGCTGTGTGGCTCTGCAGCGCTCGGGCTCTTGCTCAAGGCGCTCCCGTGGTTTTCGCAAGACAATTGGCAGATCATCGCGCTCTTTCTGCCCTTGTGGGCGGGCCTCGCCGCCGGCGTGCATCTCGCGACGCGTCGCCGGGCGAAAGGCGCGCTCGATCGGCCGCGCAGCTCGGCGTCCGATTCTCGCTATCCCATCGCGGCACCCGAGCCGCCGTAATCTAATAGAGAAGGTACTTCCTTCGCTTGTCGATGAAGGTCGCAAGATCGGCGGTCCACATCGCTTCGAGATCGGGTATGGGCGCCAGATCGAGGATCGCCGCGGTGATGCGCGGATTGCCGATGATCTGATCGAGCTTATCGGCGTGCCATTCGTCTCGATAGAGGTCCCTGAGTGCCCTGGCGAGGCCCAGGCCCAGCCGGATTGGATCGAAGGCTCTTCGATCGGTGACTCTGAGCTTGACGCCTTTGCAAAGCTCGCCACCGTACATCGCCTTCTCCGGCGTGAAGCGCGTGCCCTCGACGGCGACGCCCTCGAGGCCGAGGTCGCCCAAGACCTGGGCCAGGCGTTCGTCGATCCACGGCGCCCCCACGAGTTCGAAAGGAGTGTCCGTTCCTCGCCCTACCGAGACGTTGGTTCCTTCGACGATCGCGATTCCAGGGTAGAGCACGGTCTCGGCGACCGTTCGCAAGTTCGGCGAAGGCGAGCGCCACGGGAGCCCCGTTTGGTCGTAGTCGTCGCCGCGGTGCCATCCGCGGAGAAGGACGACCTCGAGTTTGGCCCCGAGGTGTTCGTCGGCGTTGATCATTTCGGCTACCTCGCCGAGGGTCATGCCGTGACGGATGGGCAACGGGTGGTGATTGACGAACGAGGTAGCCTCCTTGCGCGAAAGGGGCCCGGCCACGTGTACCCCGTCGATGGGGTTCGGGCGATCGAGCACCAAGAGACGCAGTTCGTGCTTCGCGGCGACGCGAAGGACCCGGTGCAACGTCGAAGCGTAAGTAAAGAATCGCGCGCCGGCATCTTGAATGTCGAACACGAGTGTGTCGATGCCCTTCAGCATCGCGTCGGTTGGCTCGAAGACCTCACCATAGAGGCTGTAGACAGGTAGGTGCGTCGTGTCGTCGTGCCCGCTCGCGACCCTCCGATCGACGTCCGCGCGAAGGCCGTGCTCGGGCGAGAAGAGCGCGACCAGATGCACGCCGGGCGCGTGCGCGAAGAGGTCGATGGTGCTCGTCCCGTCGGCTGCTCGTCCGCTCGCGTTGGTAACGAGTCCCACGTTGGCACCAGCGAGGCGCGCGAAATGCTCTGCTCGGAGGACGTCGATGCCCAGCGCGATCCGGGGCGGCTCGGTGCCGGCGTCGATCCCGTCGCTCGTGGCGTCGACGGCGCGACCGAAGAGCTGCCCGGCGAGGGTCGAGATCTTGGCGATGAGCGGGTTGACCGCGCCCTTGCCGTCGGGATGGACGCGATTGCTGAGAAAGAGCACGAAGAGATCGCTGCCGGGATCGATCCAGAGCGCCGTCCCCGTGTATCCGCCGTGTCCCACCGATCTGCGTGACAGCGACTCGCCTCGATTGGTGGAAAACGAAGATTGAACGTCCCAGCCGAGCGCTCGGATCGCGCCGGGGACGTCGTGAGGAGCGCGCATCGTCCGGGCCGCTCCTGTGGACATGATGCGAGCCTCACCGAGCGCGCCTTCGCCGAGCACGGCTTCTGCGTAGCGAACGAGATCGCCGGCGGTCGAGAAGAGCCCGGCATTTCCGGCCACGCCGCCCAGCCGGTAGGCGCGAGGATCGTGGACAGTGCCCACGATGAAGGATCCATCGCGCATTTCCGTAGGAGCGGCGCGCGCGCGGGCTTCGGCCGGCGGAAGAAACCCGGTCTCGTTCATTCCGAGCGGCGCGAAGATGGCCTCACGCGCGAACGTGGCCAGGTCTTGCCCGGCGACGCGCTCTACGACTTCGCCGAGGACCACGTAGCCAACGTCGGAGTAGATGAACTTCGTGCCCGAGTCTTTGCGCGCCGTTCGAGCGATGCGGCGAATGGCTTCCTTGATCCCGTGCTTGTAGTCGTCGAGCACGGTCTCCGCGGGGAGGCCCGAGGCATGCGTGAGCAGTTGCCGGATCGACATCGGCGGCTGTCCGGCGTGAGCGAGCTCGGGAACGTAGCGCTCGACGGAATCGTCGAGCGCTAGCTTGCCGCGATCGACCAAGATCATGATGCTCGTGGCGGTGGCGATCGGCTTGGTGAGCGACGCAAGGTCGAAGACCGTGTCGGCCGTCATGGGGATCCGCTCGGGCTCCACGGCTCGAAAGCCGTAGGCCTTCTGAAAGAGCACGCGGTCGCGCCGTCCGATGGTGACGACGCAGCCCGGAAGCTTGGCTTCGGCGATGGCCGTCGCCACCCAGTCGTCGATCGCGCGAAGGCCGCTCTCTGCCGCATCGGGGTCACGCGGGGGCGCTTCGACCGAAGGGGCGAGACGCTCGCGGCGCGCGTCGCGCGTGGACCTTTGCCGGAGCGCGAAGAAAAGAGCCGCCGCGATCGCTGGCCCGACGACGAGCAGCGCCAGCGATCGCGGGCGACGGATCACTTCGGGAATCCGCAGCGAATCCAAGTGAGGATGGTGAGCCGTTCGTCGAGTGTGATCGCGACGCCCGCGTCGGGAGGCGGCATGGCACAGGTCCGCAGGTCTTCGCGGATCAGATCCCACCAATCGGCCACGTGCTCGTAGTCCTGCAGGGGCCAAGGGCCGTCGACGATGCGCCCGTGGCACATGGTGCAGCGCTGCTCGAAGATCGGAGCCACGTCGGAATAGTGAAGCGCGGGCACGGGGCAGGTGGTCGGGAGAGGAACGGAGCACCCCGAGGGCGTTGCTTCGCCTCCGGCGTCGGAGATACCTTCGCCATCGGCACCGATGATGGCTTGGCCGTCGGAAGGTGCCGGCGTGCCGCCCGCTCCGCAGCCTGCGAGTGCGAATGCGAACCACGATCGTGAGATGGCGTTGGCGATGAATCTCGCTGGGCCGCGCATGGTCGAAGTCTAGCAGTCGAGCAAGCCGTGCCTAGCACTACTGGGTCGATCCTGGCTCTGTCAGAGTCAGATGAGTATCCGACTCCAGTCGTGCTAAGCGCCTGCGACAAATCACCGCATTGTTGAGGCTGCGTCCGTGCGCTACGAAGCGCCACCCATCGAGGAGACTGATACATGAGACGAACGAGCGCGGCGTTGCTGACGGGATTAGCGATTTCTCTGGCTTCGACTTTGGTGAGCGCGCACATCTCGATTGCGTCGGGCCCCGGATTCGCGAACACGACCCAAGAAGTCGTGTTCGGTGTGGGTCATGGATGCGCGGGTGCCGACACCTTCAGTGTCCGCGTGGAGATCCCCGCGGGGGTCACGTCGGTTCGTCCCCTGACGAGCGACTTCGGCAAAGTCACCCTCGAGAAAGACGCCACGGGCGTCGTGACCGGCGTCGTTTGGCAGAAGGCCGAGGAGAACGCGCTGGAGAGCGACACCAACTACTACAAGCTCGCTGTCCGGCTCAAGGTGCCGAACCAGCCGTTTACGACGCTGCGATTTCCCACCCATCAAACGTGCCGCGCGGCCGACGGTGGCATTTCGGTGGTCGACTGGGTCGAGCTCTCGTCCACCGCACCCGATGGCGGCGAGGCCGAGCCCGCTCCCACGCTTTCGATCGTTCCCGCGCGCAAGGCCGGCTGGAACAAGTTCACCGTACCCGTACCCGTCGCCGATCTCGGCGCCTTCTTCGGCGACGCCCTCATCGTGTGGAAGGGCAACGCGGCTTACAGCGCCAACACCGCCACCGCCGACTTGATCAAGACGACCGCCGACGTAACGCCGCTCACGGGGCTCGCCGCGGGCGACGAGGTTTGGGTCAAATACTGATGCGACCTCTCGGTACGATCTGGATGAACGTCGCGCGGTGCATGGTCGTCACCGTGCTCGCCCTCGTCACGTCGTCTTGCAACAAGGACGTCGAGTCGGGCACGTTGGCCCCGGTGGACGGCGGGCCGGCCGTCGTCGACGCGACTTCGCCGCGGGGAGACGCGGGTCGCGCTCCCTGCCTCGATCGACCAACGGATCTTCCTCGCCCTCCGTCGGGCCAGTTGCCCTGCGATCTCCTCCCGCCCGGCTTTTCGCGTTAGTCGACTTTTTCGCGTCTTCGGCGATGAGGCCGGCCCGGCGCCAGACGGTCTTGCGCCGCTCGTCCCATCCAGGGCGAGGGTAGCGCCGGGACTCGGTTTCGGACGGGCGGTTCAATTTGGCGTGACAAATTCGATTCGGCGATCGACCACGAGCGCCGAGAGCGCGCTTCCGGCGACCACCCGCTACAGAGCCACCGAGCCGAAAGCTAGAGGACCGGCGCGTTGAAGGTGTCGCACGCTTCGAGCTTGCCGGACTCGAGGCCGCGACGAAACCAGCGTCCCCGCTGCTCGGAAGAACCGTGCGTGAACGTTTCGGGCCGCACGGTGCCCTTCGCGTTGCGCTGCAAGCGATCGTCGCCGATCGCCGCGGTCGCCACCATCGCCTCCTCGACGTCGCCCGCTTCGAGGAGCGAGCGTGCTTGCGCCGAATGTGCCCATACGCCGGCCAAGCAGTCGGCCTGCAACTCTACGCGCACCGACGTGCCCGTAGCGCCCTCCTGATTGCCGCGCAACGCCTGCACGCGGTCGGTGACGCCGAGCACCTTCTGAACGTGATGGCCGATCTCGTGCGCCACTACGTAGGCCTGCGCGAAATCGCCGCGCGCACCGAGTCGCTCTTCGAGCTCTCGATAGAAACCGAGATCGACGTACACCCGTTCGTCGGCTGGACAATAAAACGGCCCGGTCGCCGCCTGTCCGAATCCGCAGGCCGTTTGTGTCGCGTCTGTGAAGAGCACGAGCTTGGCGCGGCGGTAGCGCTTGCTCGAGGCGGCGAGCTCGCGGGTCCAAGTATCTTGAGCGTCGTCGAGCACGAACCCGACGAAGCGCGCGAGCTCGGTATCCTGCTTGGGTGCAGTTCGCTCACTCGACTGCGCACCCGACGCGCCGCGACGATCGCCCTCGCCGAACTGCGTCCACGCGTAGTAGGCACCGCCCAAGACGAGGAAGACCCACCCGAAGCGCGTGCGCAGCAGCAAGGGAATCAGGTAGACGAGCCCTCCCAGGCCCGCCTGCTGTGGCCTCTCGCCTCTTCGATCGACGACATCCGGACTCTGGTGGTCTTCGTCCCAGCGCATGTGTGCTCCTCTTCATGCTGCAAGCATTTTGCCACCCGGATCGGTGCGCAGATTCGACGCCCTTGTGCTAGCTTCGCCCGCGCTCAGGAGCACGCATGAAAATCCACGAGTACCAAGCCAAGCAAATTTTTGCCCGCTACGGGGTTCCGGTTCCCAAGGGCTACCCCGTTCAATCTGCCGTCGAAGCCGAGGTGGCGGCCAAGAAGCTCATCGACGAAACCAAAATCCCCGTGGTCGTCGTCAAAGCGCAAATCCACGCCGGCGGGCGAGGCAAAGGCGGCGGCGTCAAGCTCGCCAAGAACGGCCCTGCCGAAGCGAAAGACCTCGCCGAGAAGATGCTCGGCAAGGCGCTCGTGACCCACCAGACCGGGCCCGAAGGGCAGATCGTCAGGCGGCTCTACATCGAGCAAGGGCTCGACATCGGCCGCGAGCTCTACTTGGCGCTGGTGCTCGATCGCGACCTTCGCCGCGTCGCCATCATGGCCTCGACCGAGGGTGGCATGGACATCGAGCAGGTCGCGCACGACGCACCCGAGAAGATCCACCGCCTTCACATCGATCCCGTGGTCGGCCTCGCAGGTTACCAGGCGCGCGCCATCGGGTTTCAGCTCGGTTTCGACAAAGACCAGGTGGGCAAGTTCGTCAAGCTCATCACGAATCTCTACGAGCTCTTCGTCAAAGAGGATTGCTCGCTGCTCGAAATCAACCCGCTCGTCACCACGAAGCAAGGCGACGTCGTCGCCCTCGACGGTAAGGTCAACTTCGACGACAACGCCGAGTTTCGTCACAAAGACTGGGCGGAGCTCCGCGACCGCGACGAAGAAGATCCGGTCGAGCTCGAGGCCAAAGAGGCCGGCCTCTCCTATGTGTCGCTCGACGGCGACATCGGCTGCCTCGTCAACGGCGCGGGCCTCGCCATGGCCACGATGGACATCATTCAAACCTACGGCGGCGCCCCTGCCAACTTCCTCGACGTCGGCGGCGGCGCGACGCAAGAGCAGGTCGCCAAGGCCTTCAGCATGATCATGCGGAGCCCGAAGGTGAAAGGGATCTTCGTCAACATCTTCGGCGGCATCATGAAGTGCGATGTCATCGCGGCCGGCGTCATCGCCGCCACCAAGCAAATGGGTCTCAAAGTGCCGCTCGTCGTGCGGCTCGAAGGCACCAACGTCGAAGAAGGCCGCAAGATGCTCGAGCAGTCAGGGCTCGCCATTCAGGCTGCATCGACGATGGCCGACGGAGCGAAACGCATCGTCTCCGCAATTGGAGCGCGAGGTTAGTCATGTCCATCCTGGTCAACAAAGACTCGAGGGTCGTCGTTCAAGGAATCACCGGCGGCGCCGGCTCGTTCCACGCCAAGCAGTGCCTCGAATACGGCACGAAGATAGTCGCCGGCGTCACCCCGGGGCGCGGTGGCGAAAAGTTCGAAGGCAAAGTGCCCGTGTTCAACACGGTCGCGCAGTCGGTCGCCGCAACCGGCGCCGACGTCTCGCTCATCTTCGTCCCCCCGCCGGGTGCCGCTGACGCGATCCTCGAGGCGGCCGACGCGGGGTGCAACCTCGTCGTCTGCATTACCGAGGGCATCCCCGTGATGGACATGGTCAAGGTGCGCCGCTGGCTCGAAGGTAAATCGACGCGCCTCATCGGCCCCAATTGCCCCGGCATCATCACGCCCGGTGCCTGCAAGATGGGCATCATGCCCGGCCACATTCACCGCCCGGGCAACATCGGCGTCGTCTCGCGTTCGGGAACGCTCACCTACGAGGCGGTCGGTCAACTCACCGCCCTCGGCATCGGTCAGTCGACCTGCGTCGGCATCGGCGGCGATCCCGTGGCCGGAATGGACTTCGTCGACGTTCTCACGCTGTTCAACGCCGATCCCGACACTCACGGCATCATCATGATCGGTGAAATTGGCGGAGGCGCCGAGGAGCGCGCGGCCGAATACATCAAGGCCAACGTGAAAAAGCCTGTCGCCGCGTTCATCGCGGGAGCCACCGCCCCCCCCGGCAAGCGAATGGGTCACGCCGGCGCCATCATTGCGGGCGGCAAAGGCACCGCGAAAGAGAAACAGCGCGCCCTCGAGGCGGCGGGAATCAAGGTCGCGCCGACCCCCGCCGACATGGGTACGACCCTGCAGTCGCTCCTCAAGTAGCGAAAAAAGCGCCATCACGGGTGCCCTTCGCGGCGCGTAACCGTCAATTCTCGGTTGCGCGCTTCGATCGCAGGGCCTAAAAGCTTTCCGCACCATGCCCCTGCAACGCACCCTGTCGATCATCAAGCCGGACGCCGTCGAGAAACGCAAAGTCGGAGCCATCATCGAGCGCCTCGAAGCCGAAGGCTTCAAGGTCTGCGCGATGAAGCGCCTTCACCTCACCCTCGCGGAGGCCAAGGGCTTCTACGCGGTCCATCGCGAGCGCCCGTTTTTCGGTGAGCTCACCACCTTCATGAGTCGCGGTCCCATCGTCGTCATGGTCCTCGAACGCGAAGATGCGATCGTCAAATACCGCGAAGTCATCGGCGCGACCGATCCGGCAAAGGCGGCAGCAGGCACGCTACGTAAGCTCTACGGTGCCGATGTAGGCGAAAATGCGCTACACGGCTCCGATTCCGCCGAAAACGCGGCCATCGAGGTCTCGTATTTCTTTGCAGGGTACGAGGTCAGTCCGCTAGTGTGAAGTCAGCGCCCGGGGGCACGGGCGGGGAGGCGCACGTATGCAGCAACCGGCGACGGGGTCTCGTCCAGGCGAGGCGATTGATGTTGAGGGTGGTGCGCTGGTGGAGAGCTCTCGGGTTCGGTCCGAGAGCTGGTCGCGGCTCGCACCCCTTGCCGAGGCCAAGGGCGTCGTTCGCGACGCCGTTGCTGCCGTGCAGAACGTCGAGCACCTTTTGCGTTCGCCCCGCGTGGGGCCGAGGGCGCTGGCTCAAGTCATTCCGGGCCTCCGCGGTCTTTCCGAGCCGCTGCTCGCGGCGGTCGAGCAGATCCTCGGGCACTTCTGGGTGTCGGCCGATATGCCAGTCGACTACGTGGTCGCCGAGGTCGCGGCGTACGTCCAAAAAATCTGTGGCGCCCTCTGGGCCGCGCTCGACCGGGTGAACGGCGCCGCGATGGACGCCAAGAGCCGCCTCGCGTTCGAGGGCGTCATCGTCCAGGTAGGAGCCGAGCTCGATCGGGTTCGTCAGCTCCTCGACCTTTTGGTCCACGCCACCGAGCGCTCCGACACCGATCTCTACATCGAGGAGCTCGTCTTCGTCGCTTTCTCGACGCCGCCCATGCCTTCGCCCGCCAAGGCCGTGACCGTGGTGGTGTCGCTCGAGCACGATGCCGGCGCGTTTCGCGGCAATCCACAGGTCCTCATGCCGCTCATCACGGCCGGCGTCGCGCTCACCGCGCGCGGGCCCGGCGATCGGCTCTTTCTGCGAGCCGCGTGCCGCGACGGTGAGCCCCTCGTCATCACGCTCTCGCACGAGGCAACCGACGGCGTCGAGCACACCTTTCAGCCGCCGCTCTCCATCGGGCCGACGTTGCTCTGCGCCGAGAGCGCGGCGCGCCTATCGTCCGGCGCGTTCCAAGCGGAGCGGGGCCGCGTCGTCATCACCTGGCCGCGCCAGGGCTGACATTCACCCACGCGCTCGCTTTGCTCGAAGCGGAGAGTGTTCGCAAATCGCGAACCATGGTTTTAGTGCTAGTGATGGGCCCATGACCACCGCCGATCCGTCGCTCCGACCGACTATCGAAGCCGCGTTCGCCGATCGCACTCGGCTCTCCGACGCGGCGACGCGCGCCGCGGTGGAGGCTACAATCGCCCACCTCGATCGTGGCGAGCTTCGCGTTGCCGAGAAGAGCGAAGCGGGCGAATGGATCACGCACGCCTGGGTCAAGCAGGCCATTTTGCTCTACTTCGCGATCCAGGGAATGCAAAGGATCGAAGTGGGGCCCTTCGAGTTTCACGACAAAATCCCCCTGAAGAAGAACCTTCCCGAGGCCGGGGTCCGCGTGGTTCCGCCCGGCGTCGTTCGCTACGGAGCGTTCCTTGAAAAGGGCGCCATCGTGATGCCGGGCTACGTGAACATCGGCGCCTACGTTGGCGCGGGAACGATGGTCGATACCTGGGCCACCGTCGGAAGCTGCGCCCAGGTCGGCAAAGACTGCCATTTGGCCGGCGGGGTAGGGATCGGTGGTGTCCTCGAGCCGCCGGGAGCTCGCCCGGTGATCTTGGAAGACGGCGTGTTCGTTGGTTCGCGCGTCGTCATCGTCGAAGGTTTCGTCGTCGAACGCGAGTCGGTCATCGGCGCGGGCGTCGTTCTCACCGCGTCGACGGCGATCTACGACGTTTCGGGGACCGAGCTCGTCGAACACCGAGGTCGCGTCCCCGCTCGCAGCGTCGTCATCCCCGGCATTCGGCAAAAGAAATTTCCCGCCGGTGAGTTCGGCATCCCTTGCGCGCTCATCATTGGCAAGCGGAGCGAGGCCACCGATCGCAAGGTGTCGCTGAACGACGCGCTCCGCGATTTCGCCGTTCCGGTTTGACGGTGGGTCGCTCTTACCACGACGGGCAGCAGGGCGAGCAGATGCCATCGCGTGGGATGGAGCACGAGCAAGTCTGTCGACTATTGTAGAAGCGCGAGAAGGTCGGCACATTTGGGCCCGCTAGCCCCCATTTACATGCCAGTATCTGCTCGCCGCGATCATGACCAGGCTCACCGAAACACTGCTTTGGCTTTGCTCGATTCCGTCGCCCATCGGTGAGGAGAAAGCCCTTTGCGACGCCGTCGAGAAACGGCTGGCCCGTAGCGGCGTCGCGGCGACGCGCATCGGCGATTCGCTCGTCGCCCATGTCCGCACGGGCACCGGCGGTCCCCGCGTGGCCTTGGTCGGGCACCTCGACGTCGTTCGAACGGAGCACGACGGCGCGCCGCGCATCGAGGGCGACAAGCTCTTCGGCCCCGGCGCCGCCGACATGAAATCGGGGCTCGCCGTGATGCTCGAGCTGCTCGAGTCGGGCTTTCTCACGAAGACCGCGGTCGACATCACGCTCGTTTTCTACGCGCGCGAAGAAGGGCCCTACGCCGAGAACGAGCTCGGCGACGTCCTCGCGCGAGCGCCCGAGCTGACCCAAGTCGATCTGGCCGTCTGCCTCGAACCGTCGGACAACAAACTTCAGCTCGGCGCCACCGGTTCGCTCCACGCCGAGGTCACCTTCACGGGGCGCACGTCGCATAGCGCGCGACCCTGGCAAGGTGAGAACGCCATTCACAAAGCAGGATCGTTCTTGACCGAGCTCGGTGCCCTGGCGCCGCGCGAAGTCATCCTCGACGGGCTTCCCTATCGCACGGTGACGAGCGTGACGCTCGCCGAGGGCGGGCGCGGTCGCAACATCATCCCCGACCGCTTCAAGCTCAACGTGAACCACAGATTCGCGCCCGACACCTCGCTCGAAGCCGCCCAGCGCGACGTCGAGCGGCTCGTGGGGGCCCGCGCCGAGCTGCGGTTCACCGATCTGTCGCCCTCGGCTCCGCCGTTCGCCGAACATCCGCTCGTCCTCGCCCTCCGCGAAAGCGGCGTCTCTGCCGTCGAGCCGAAGCAAGCTTGGACCGACGTCGCGCGCTTCGCGGCGCTCGGCGTGCCGGCGATCAATTTCGGGCCAGGCGAGCAAGCGCAAGCGCACCAACGAAACGAGTGGACGTCGCTCTCCAAGCTCGAGGCGGGGTTCGGCATTTTCACCGATTGGCTTTCGCGAGTGGAGGCGCGCTAGTCGATGCGTTTCGCTCCGCTCATCGGGCCCGAGCTGCACGAGCTGCTCAGAGAAGATCCCGATCAGGTGAGCCAGCTCCTCGAGGAGATTCACGACGAGGATCTGGCCGACCTCATCGCCGATCTCCCCGACGACGAGGCCGCCGAAATCCTCGCGCGGCTGCCGGCCGAGGAAGCGGCGCCGATCTTCGAGCGCCTCGACGACGAGCGGCAAGAGGCCATCGTCACCGAGCTAGGACCGGAGTCGACGGCGCAGATCGCCGTCGAGATGTCGTCGGACGAACGCGCCGACCTCATCAAGGAGCTGCCCGAGGACGTGGGCGGGCAGGTGCTCGCCAACCTCGAGCAGCTCGATCCCAAGGCGGCCGAAGACGCCGAGCAGCTCATCAAATGGCCCGAGCGAAGCGCCGGCAGCTTGATGACCACCGACTACATCTCCGTGACCCCGTTCATGTCGGTGAGCGAAGTCATCCAGAGCATTCGCAAGAAGGGGGCGGAAGCCGAGACCATCTACTACGTCTACGCGCTCACCCAGAACCAGCGGCTCGAGGGCGTCGTGTCGCTGCGCGACCTCTTGCTCGCCGAGCCCAACGTGCGCGTCGCCGAGATTCTCACGTCCAACGTGATCACCGTGCCGCCCCAGATGGACCAGGAAGAGGTGGCCAAGAAGCTCGCCAAGTACGACCTGTCGGCTATCCCCGTGGTCGATGAGCGGGGGGTGCTCTGCGGCGTGATCACCGTCGACGACGTCATCGACGTCCTCACGCAAGAGCAGACCGAAGACGTCCTCAAGCTCGCCGCCTTGGAGCCGCTCGAAGCGAGCTATTTCCAGACGACCTTTTGGACTTTCATCCGCAAGCGAGCGACTTGGCTCGTGATTCTCTTCGTCGAAGAGTTCTTCACGGGGTCGGCGCTCCGTCACTACGACACCGTGATTCAGGCCGTCGCCAAGCTCAGCTACTACGTTCCCTTGCTCATCTCCACCGGCGGCAACTCCGGCTCGCAGTCAGCTTCGCTCATCATCCGCGGGCTGGCCGTGGGCGAGGTCAAGTTGTCGGATTGGTGGAGGATTGTGGGGCGCGAGCTCGGTCAGGGGCTGGTGCTCGGCCTCATCCTCGCGGCCGTCGGCATCGGGCGTGTCATGATGTGGGGCGACGGACCGAGGTTTGCCCTGCTCATCGGCGGGACGCTGATCGGCATCGTCGTGATGGGGTGCGTCGTCGGGTCGATGCTGCCTCTGGCTTTACGCCGCGTCGGATTTGATCCAGCAACGAGCTCTACCCCCTTCATCGCCAGCTTGGTCGACGTGCTCGGCATCATCATCTATTTCAACCTCGCCCAGCTGATCCTCGCCGACGTGATTCAATCCGCCGCCCTGCCAACCGCGCCATGACCACCCTGAGCTCCCTCGTCGTCGCTCGTCAGGTTGCCTCCATCGCTCAGGTGGACGAGGCGTTGGCGAGGCAAGTCGTCGACGGCGGGGACCTTCCGACGTGCATGCTCGAGGTGGGCACGGTCAACGAGCGCACACTGCTTCCCGTGTTGGCAGAGGCCTTCGGGATCGACGCCGCGCCGGCGGGCGAGCTCCCCATGGCGACTTCGCAGGTGCTCCGGCTGGTCCCGCGCGCCGTTGCGCATCGCTACGGGCTCTACCCCATCGAGGAGCGCGAAGGCGAGCTTCGCGTGGCCGTCGCCGAGCCGCTGCCGATGGCCGTCGAAGACGATCTGGGGTTCGCCTTGGGGGTTCATCTGCGGCAGCTCGCGGCACCCCTCGTACGCATTCGGCAGGCCATCGCGCGCGACTACGGAATTCCGCTCGATGCGCGGCTGCTCAAGCTGCTCGCCAAGCTCGAGCGCGCAGAGCTCGCCGCGGCGGCTCCCGTGCCCCCGCCCCAAGAGGGCGACCTCGCGCCGGCATCGGCGCGCGAGCAGACGCCGCCGCTCCCCGGCGCATCGACGAACGACGAATACCTGCGCGTGTCGCGGTCGGGTACGCTCGTCGTCGGCCATGCCGTCTCGGCCGCTCCGCCGCCTTCGCGCATGCCCGGGAGCCTCAATCCGACGCCTCCCATTCCAGCTTTTTCGCCGCCTGCCAAACGCAACACGTGGCCCGGTATGCTCTTCGTGCGCGACGACGAAACACCGGCGCCGCCGCCGGTCATTCCGGCGCCACCTCCCGCGCCGGCTCGCATCGTGCGCCAAACCAAGTCATTCGAGCTCGAGCCCGATCTGTCCTCGTCGGTTGCCCCGCTCGCGACGCCCGAGGTCGAGGCGCAAGAGTCGCCGGAACCGATCGTGCCCGCGCTCGAGTCGATGGTGCCCGCGTCACTCGATTCGAACCTGCCGGGCGTGAGCGCGTCGATGATGCCCGAGGGCCTCGGGTCGATCGTGCCGGCGGATGACGAAGAGCCGCGGAAGACGCCGTCTCCGCCGCCCGCCGATTTCGTGATGGAGGCGTCCATGGCCACCGCCGCTCAGGTAGAGCGGCGGCGGCGGCACCGAGCCGAGCAAGCTCCGAGCAAGGTGCTCGTGGGTTGGGCGCGGCGCGCACTCGGCAACTCCATTCCGTCCGATCGCGGTGCGGAGCGACATCGAGGGCCGCTCACCGCCGCGGCCGCAGAGCGCGAACTCGATCAGACGCAAAGCGGCGAGCAAGCCATCGCGACCTTCTTCGCGTTTGCGCGGCAATACTTCGAGTACACGGCGCTCTTCATGGTGCACGGCGATCTCGCCGAAGGGCACGATGCATGGGGGCCTGGCGCGACTCGCGATAAGGTTCGCGCCATTGGCGTCGTCCTCGACCTGCCGAGCGTCTTGTCCACCGCGCGCGACCGCGCCGCGCCCGTGGTCCTGCCGCTCAAGCGCGCGGGGCTCGACGCCGATCTTCGCGCCGATCTCGGGCGAACGCCGCAATACGACGTCCTCGTGCTGCCGGTCGTCGTGCTCGGTCGCTGCGTTGCGCTTCTTTACGGCGACGACGGCGAGTCCCCCGTCGATTCGAGGCAGATCGGCGACGTCCTCGCCATGACGCCGCTCCTCGCCGGCGCGCTCGAGCGCATCTTGATGCGTCGAAAACGCGCTGCTCTGCGCGACGCCTCGGCCGTTCAGAGCAAGCACGTTGCTCCCGATCGCTCGCAGATGTCGTCGGTGCCCGCGCCCGCAGGGTCACAGGTGACGCCAGGGTCCACCAGCGTTCCCCCCGTCGACCTCTCGCACATCGCGGTGAAGCGCAACGCGTGGTCCGAAGAGGCTCTCGTCGACGAAGGCTGGTCGATGCCCGTCGATTCCGACGCGGCGCCGCGCGCCGCTCTGCCGGCGGCGCCGAAGGTCGAGGCCCAAGTGAAACCTTCGCCGAGCCCCGCGGCGGCCGAGCCCTTCGATCTCACAAAGCCGCCGCGAAGAACCCGCGAAGCGCCGCCGCCTCCCCAGGTGGCCGTCGTGTGGCCGTTGTCGAAGTACCCTATCGCTCGCGAAGAAGTGGAAGAAGCGGACGACGCTCTCGACGGAGCGCCCGAAGTCACCGTCACAGAAGCCGACGACGTGGTGATGACGTCGCTCCTCGAAGACATCGAGCTGTATCCGTCGCCGGGTCCGCCCAAGGCGAGGCCGAACGACACCGAGGCGATGAGTCGGCCGGCCGATCCGCTCGCGTCGGCTCGCATGTCGGAAGGGCCACGCGCGCCGCCTGCGTCGCGCGGCCCCATGCGCGATCTCCCTCCCGTGCTCATTCGGTCCGATCTGGTGGATCTCGTGATTGGCGGTGGCGAGCGCGCCGAAAGGGCGCTCGGCGAAATCTTGGGTCTCGGTGAAGCGGCGATTCCTTCGGTCTTCGCGCGCTTTCCGGGGCCGCTCACCGTCGACCGCAACTTGGCGCTCGGCGATTTGCCGCGCCCGGCCGACTGCGGCCCGGTGCTGCGCGTCGTCGCGGCGATGCGGAGGCTCGCGTTGCCATTTCTCGCCGTGCGCAGCGGCGACGCCGACGTCGAGGTTCGTTTTTGGGCGACCTACCTGCTCGGTGAGCTTCACTACTCCGACGCAGCGGCGGCCCTCTTGCCGCGCCTCTTCGATGAAAACGCGGCGGTGCGGCGCATCGCGGCCCGCTCGGCGCGCGGCATCGTGGCGACCGACGAAGGCATGCCCATTCGCAAGGCGCTCGACCGCATGATCGCCTACCCCGACGAACCGGTCGCCCGCCGGCTCACGGCGCTCTGGGCCGTGAACGAGCTCAAGCTCTACCGCTGCATCTCGGCCGTCATCGTGGCGCTCGGCGATTCCTCCGACCCGATCGTCGACGCCGCGGCCCGTACCCTCAGCACCCTCACTCGCCAAGAGTTCGGCAAAGACGCGCGCCGCTGGTCCGAATGGTGGGAAACCAAGGGCCAAAAACGCATCGGCTGACGGATCTGTAGCGGCATGGGCTGATGGGTTGTGGGGATGATCTCGGTCATCGCCAAGGCCGCCAAGCCCGCCAAGGCCGCCAAGGGGTTGGGTCGGATGCTGACTGATGCGTGCAGCTAAAGGGCCTGGAAGGTCGTGCCGAGAGGCTCCGAGGCACAGCGTGCGAGACCTCCACAGTCCCGGACGACGTTTCAGCCAACCCCCCCAAATCCCCTTGGCGGCCTTGGCGACCTTGGCGGCCTTGGCGACGACCGGATTCACCTCCAGGCGTACCAGTCCATCGTCACCAAGGTCTACGGTGTGAAGGACTGGGTGCGGAACATGACTTGCCGCTCGGCGGCGCCGATGCGGGTGGCTGTGACGAAGAGGCCGACGAAAGAACCGAAGAGCGCGTCGCCCGGAGCAGACGTGGGCGCTCCGGTGGGACGGCTGACCCAACGCTTGATGCGGTCGAGCATGTCGGGGGACAAGGGATTCACGTCGACGATGCATCCCACGTAGTATTTCGAGCCCGGGGGAAGGGCCGCGCGCGCGACGACGGGAAGGCGCTCGGCCTCGGCGCAGCGCCTGAGCACGCCTTCGACGGTCGGCGAAGCGGCGACGGTGTCGCTCGCGCCGGCTTGGGAAATCTCGATCCGATAGACCTCGTCCCACAAGTCGAAGATGACGCGGCACGCTTTGAACGCGAGCGCCACCGAAGGACCTCCCGCTTCGTTGAAGACATACGCACGGAGCACGATGGTGGTCGGCAGACCGCCCATCAGCTTTGCCGAGGTCGGTCCGTCGACGACGTCGCGGTACGCGATGCTCACGCGGAGCTGTTGCCGCTCGTCGAAGACGAGCGTGGCGGGGCGCAAGGGCGTCACCTCTTGCGCTCGCGCGGTTCGTGGAAGGATCGTGAGCGCTATGGCGAGCGGCAAGAGAAGGCGAAGGCAGAGAGCCGAGCTCACGGACCCGCCTCGCCGCGCACCGGAAAGAGACCCACGACGTTGGAGAACGCAAAGAGGAACCCGCCTGCGTGGGTGTCGATGCGAAAGCCGAGGTTGAAGGTGAGATCGATGGGTACCTTGCGAAACCCGTGGTACCCGCGCGGGGGATCGGTGAGATCGCGGTAGCTGGCGATGCCGTAGACTCCCGCGGCGCCGAAGAGATCGATGCCGTAGACGGCCCTGTGCCCGCGGTAGAGCGGGATGCGATATTCGCCTTGCAATTTCGCCGCGTAGTCGCCGTAGCGCACCTCGACGATGTCCGTCTTCAAAAAGTTGGGAGCAGTGCGTCGATCGAAGGTGAGGTCGAGAACGCGATCGGGCAGCAGATCGGTGAAGTCGCCGACGTAGAATTTCTCGAAGAAGGGCGCGTTGCCGGTGACGGCGCCGTAGTTGAGCTCGAGGCGAGCCACGTGGTTCCACGGCAAGGTCCACCAATGCGACGCGCGCATCTGCAGCTTGCTGAACCCGTAGTCTCCGGCGGCGGGCGCGATGGCCGTGTCGCCCACCACGGAAATGAACCAACCGCGCTTGGGGAGAATGGGCTCGTCGCGCGTGTCGTACACGAGCGTCGCGCGCACCGTGGAGAGAACGCTCGCCCCTTCGACGACGTTGAACGTGATGGGCTCGCGATCGAGGCCGCGCAGATGCGAAGCCGCGAGCGGAAGGTCGGCGCGGATCTTCTCGAGCCTCAGGTCGAACCAGAGCTGCGTGGAGACGCTGAGGTCGTG
The DNA here is from genome assembly GCA_035275365.1 of Polyangiaceae bacterium. Classification (GTDB taxonomy): domain Bacteria; phylum Myxococcota_A; class Polyangia; order Polyangiales; family Polyangiaceae; genus DASWDH01. Next base: position 19,774 of record DATEMX010000404.1, read on the forward strand.
CCCGGCGCCCACGGTGCCGCCGAAGCGCGAGTACCTAACCTCGGCGTAGGGGAGGGGCCGATCCGTGATGACGTCGTGGCTACCGAAGAAATCGCGCGCGTCGTTGTAGAGCAGCGAGGCCGAAGTCATCCACCCCGTGCCGAGGAAGGCAGGATCGAAGAACCTCGTGCGCAGCGCGAGCTGATCGGCGCCGACGCCGAGCGCGGCCCCGAGCGTGATGCCGGTGCCGGCCAGGTTGGTCTCGGCGACGTCGATGCCGCCGTAAGCAAAGACGCCGCTCGGCTTGACGGGATCGTTGGTGCGCTCGCCGGCCAAGCCCATCCACAGGTCGTTGACGACGAGCGTGTTGCGTTCGACGACGTCGATGACCAAAATGACGTCCCCGCGGTGGTCGCCCTTGCGCAGCGAGAGCTGCACGGACGAAAAGAAGCCCGTACCGAGGAGCCGATAGCGCGTGAGCTCGAGCTCGGGATCGTTCACGTCGAGCGCGTCGCCGGCACGAAACGGCACGTAGCGAAGGACGACGCGGGCTCGCGTTCGTGTATTGCCGCGGACCTCGATGCCTTGCAGCGTGTAGCGAATGCGGATGCGCTCGGGGGAGAGCCGCCCCTCGGTGGGCCCCGGCTCGGCGACGGGGAGCACGGCGTCGGCCCTCGCCCCGGGCAGGTCGGGCTCCTCGGCGCGCGCCGCTATCGGCCCAAGGATCGCCAACGATGCGGCAAGAGAAGCCCAGGAACACCGGACGAAGTGCACGAAGTGGAAACCTATCATGCTGCGAGGGCGTTCCGCGGGCCAAAGGCGATGCGCCCGCGTGCGCTCGTTCGCGACGTGCACGCGGCAGCAGACTTTACGATGGCGCGTCAGTAAGGCAGCTCCTGCTCGAGGGTGCTAGCGCGTCGTTTTTGTTGCCCAACATGCGAACTTCTCTTGAGAACTCTAGCCCTAGCTGTAATGTCCCTCGTGTGAGCGACATCCAGCACCCAACGTCCGAAGCGAGCACCCTTCAGTCGGGCCAGGCGCGCGTCCTGCGCGTCGTGCCGCAAACCGAAGATGGCCAACTGGGCGAACCTCCGGCTTGGGCCGTCGAGCACAGCGCCGAGCTTTACCAGATCCGCGGTTGGGGCGAGCCCTACTTCCGCGTGGGCGCCTCCGGGTGCGTCGAAGTTTGGCCCGATCCCGC
>DATEMX010000405.1:0-13469 GCA_035275365.1 Polyangiaceae bacterium
GAGAGCATCGAGGTGCGACCCGTCGTCAATCGCTACCCCCTGCAGTATTGGATGAAGCTTTTCCCTGCGCCCGCGGCGATCAAGGGAACGACGTTGAGGGCGCTGGCCGCGACGCGGCTCGGCCGCTTGCCGATCGCCGTGCGCGCCGGTAACCTCGCCGCGGTGGGCTACAAGCCGGTCGGCTCACCGGCGCGCTGATCGTCGTTGCGCCGCACGTCGAAGTCGGGGCTGCCCGTGGCCGCGCTCCGCTCGGCCGCCTCGAAGTTCAGCGTCTTGGTCACGATGAAGTGCGGCCGCCGCTTCACCTCCTCGAAGATTTTGCCCACGTATTCGGCCACGAAGGCGATGCTGAGCAGCTGAATCGCGCCCAAAAATAGGCAAACGACGATGATGGTGCTGATACCCTGAGGAATGCCGGGCCACACGATACGCGCAACGATTTGGCCGATGACAGCGAGCAATGCGAGGAGTGACACGGTCAGCGCACCCAGCGAAATCATTTCGAGCGGCACATAGGAAAACGAGAAAATTCCCTTCCGAGCCCAGCGAAGGTTCGACCAGAGGTTGTTCGTCGAGCGGCCGAACATGCGCTCCGGGCGCACGTATGGGACGCCGGTCTGCTTGAAGCCCACCCACGCCCGAAGCCCGCGAACGAAGCGATCTCGTTCGGGAAGCCCCTTCAAGACATCGACTACTTTTCTGTCGATGAGAGAGAAGTCGCCGGCGTCGACGGGCACGCGAACGTAGGCCATCGTCTGGAAGACGCGGTAAAACAATTTGTATCCGAGCTCGGTCATCGGCGGCATTTCGCGCCGCGTGCGGACGCCGTAGACGACGTCATACCCTTCGCGCCATTTTTCGTAGAAGGCGGGAATGAGCTCGGGCGGATCTTGCAGATCGCCGTCGAGCAGCACGCAAGCGTCGCCTGTCGCGACCATCATGCCGCTCGTGAATGCGTTTTGCGATCCGAAGTTGCGGCTGTGGGTAATGGATTTGACGCGACGATCGGAAGCTGCAAGCCGCTCGAGGACCGACTGTGTGTCATCAGGGCTGCCGTCATTGACGAAGATGATCTCGTAGTCGACCTCGACCTTCTGAAACGCCGCGGCGAGCCGCTCCGCCATGATCGGGATGGCGAGCTCGTCTTTGTAGCAGGCGATGACGGCCGAGATCTTGAGGCGTCGGTGCGATTGCATTTCACGCGGGCCGAGTCTGCAGGTCGCCCACCAGCGCGCTGAGCGCTTCGGGCGTGAGGCCGCATTGCCGAAGGTGAAACTCCGGATTTCCATAGCGCTGCTCAGGCGAGTAGGATGCCGCCATGACCTCGAAATGCCGAGCTCGAGGCAAGGCCAACCTCAACGCCTCACCCACGCTGCCACTCAGGTAGTGTTCGTCGACGACGAGGACTCGGCGACTTGCTGCCACGCTTTCACAGAGCGCGGCGTCGCTCTTCAAATCCAGCGGAAACCGCGCGACCCCGAAGACGTCGACATTTTCGTGCGCGAGCCCGGTGGTCGCCAAGGCCCGAAGCGCGATCTGAACGCCGTGTCCGACGCCGATGACGGTCACGGAGGGCGATGCCTGCCTCGAATATCGTCTCGTGAGCGTGAGCGGATTCTCGTCCAAGTGCGACCATTGGGTGGAGAAGGCCGAGATCGCGAGTCGAATGTAGGCTGGTCCGGAGAGCGTCGACATGGCCCGCACGGCGGCGGCCACGTGATCGTTGGCGCACGGAAAGAAGAGCTGGATGTTGGGCAGCGGCCGGAGAACGGCGAGATCCTCGAGCGCGTGGTGGGTCGAGCCCATGATGCCGTAGGTGTACCCGCCGCCGTTGCCGGCGATGCGCACCGGCAGCTTGTGGAGACAGACGTCATTGCGTATTTGCTCGAGGCAGCGGTAGGTCGTAAACGGCGCGATGGAATACACCCACGGCCGCAGCCCTGTCAGAGCCATGCCGGCGGCAACGCCCATCATGTTCTGCTCGGCCACGCCAGCATTCAAGAATCGCCGCGGATGGTTGGCTGCCAGCGTTTCGAGCGCGGCGTAACCGAGATCGCCGGTGACGAAGATACTGTTCTCGTCCTCCGCAATGATTTCCGAGACGCTCTTGACGAAGTCGACCCTCACGGGACCACGCGCCCCTCGTCGCGGTCGAGATCACGAAGCGCCTCGGCGTACTGCTCTTCGTTCATGGGCAGGTAGTGCCATTCGAGCTTGTTTTCCATGAGGCGAACACCTTTGCCTTTGATCGTTCGCGCGATGACGGCGAGCGGCCTTCGATGCGGCGGCTCCGAAAGCGCGTCGTGCAGCTCACCCAGATGATGGCCATCGATCTCTCGAACGGCGAACCCGAAGGCTTTCCACTTGTCGGCGAACGGCTCGAGGCCGAGTACGTCTTCGGTGCGACCGAATCCCTGCAGGCCGTTGGCGTCGATGATGACCGCGAGGTTGTCGAGCTGGTGGTGCGCGGCGAAGAGCGCAGCCTCCCAAACGGAGCCCTCGTTGCAGTCACCGTCCGACAAGAGGCACGCCACCCGTTGTGGAGTGGAGCGAACGTGCTTGTAGGAGTAGGCCATTCCCGACGCAATTGGAAGGCCGTGACCGAGAGAGCCCGTCGCCGCAGGAATGGCCGGCAGCGCAAGAGGTGCGGGATGCGCGGGGAGCAGCGTGCCGTTCTTGTAGTACGAATCGAGGTCGGCGTCGGAGAGGCGGCCCACGTGATGAAGGGTTGCGTAGAGCGACGAAGCCCCATGCCCCTTGCTGAGAATGAACTGGTCGCCTTCTCTCATCCAAACGCGATAGAGATAAGCGAGGATTTCGATGCATGAAAGCCCCGTGCCGATATGACCGGCGCGCGCCTCGAAATGCATGCGCAGAAACTTGCGTCGAATGGCGAAGGTATCGGCGACGAGGGAGGTGATCGATTGCGTCATGGCTTGGGAGCAACGCTCTTACGCTGGCCTTGTAGGACAATCTCGGGATTTTCGTCGATCCATTTCATCGTCGAAGCGAGGCCATCGGAGAGGGACACGGCGGCGGCCCAGCCGAGGTCCTTCCTTGCCTTGCTGGGATCGGCGAACCAGTCTGCGTGATCCCATCGGCGGTCGGGCATCGAGCCCCAAGCTGGCTCGTCGGAGATGTGAAACTGTCGGCGCACGAGGGTCACCAGGTCGGAGAGCGAGGTGCGAATGCCGGTACCGACGTTGTAGATTTCGCCTTTGCGAATGACCGACGCGCGTTCCACGACCTGCATGACGGCGCGGCAAACGTCGTCGATGTGCACGAAGTCACGCGAGATCGCCGGATTGACGAGGGGCGGGAGTCGTTTCTCCTTTGCCTCGAGCAGCAGGCGTGGAACGAGTCGCGAGAAGTCTTCGAGGGGGCCGTAGACCGAGTAGAGCCGGAGGGTCCACGCAGGCACCCCGATCTTCGAGCCGTAGTACTGAACCAGCGCGCTGGCGGCGACCTTGGAGACGGCGTAGTTGCTGTCGGGTTGCGTGGCGCTGCTCTCGCTCGGTTGGGTGCAGTTGAGCCCATATTCCGATGACGATCCGGCTTGGATGAAGGCGACGAGCCGAGGAAGGTCGGCGGCCACCTCGAGCAGGAACCGAACCGCGTCGAAGTTGACGCGATAGATGCGGTCGGGATCTTGCTGGGCGGGGTAGGCCCCAAAGGCAGCGCAGTTGACGACCACCGACGGGTTCACGTCGAGCAGATACTCACGCACGATTTGTCGCGAGCAGATGTCGACGCTATCGCGTCGGATCCCCGAGACTCCGCGGATTCGCCAATCGTTGCCGGACGGCCCGTCGATGGCGAGAATCGAGACGCCTCGCGAGACGAGCGCACGACAGAGGTTCGCGCCCACGAAGCCGCAAGCGCCGGTAATGACGACGGGCCCGTCGAGGGATTCGACGATATCGCGGGTTGCGACGGAGGAAAGGAGCGGGGTGGCTGGCATTGGGGTCGGCTCGAAAGTGCAGGAGACCCTGGGAATACCCCAAAGGGTGAGGGGAGGCGACAACGATGTCTGGTGCAAGGTATGTGCCCAAGCGCAGCGATACTTAGCAGTGCCGCGCGAGAAGATCGACGGCGAATTTGTTGATGCAAACGCGTCACCCTCGTTGCGGTGTGCCACGCTGTGCCGCCGTCGAGGAGACGTTGAATCGCCAGCCGCGGGCCCTCTTCACGGCCAGCCACCGGAGGATTCGCGTAGCGACGAGGGAAGCTCCGCGAGTCTCACATGAGTCTAACGCGAAGCTTCTCGAAGTCGGCGCACATCGATAGCGCCAAGTCGCTCCGAGGAAAATGCTTGGCGCGCCGGCCGAGGCGCGCCGCCGGGCTACTGGCCTTCTTTTTCGAGGGCGCCGTGCGAAGCCTGAATCCAATCTTCGATGGCTTCGGAGCTCGCGCGGTCGAAGTGCACTTTGCCGGCGGCGATCTCGCGGAGGCTCGTGACGTTGGGTCGGTTGCCTGATCGAACGAGCGGCCGCGAGCCCTTCATGATCTGACGGGCGCGCCGCGAGGCAAGGATCACCAGGGCGAAGCGGTTGTCTTCGCGGTCGATACAGTCTTCGACGGTTACGCGAGCCATGAGTTGTCGAACTCCGGGGAAACTGCGTTGCAGTTCTTCCCTGGACGAGCACTGGCGGCGTAAAGGGGCTGAACCGATCGGCGCTCTCGGCACCGAGGACGTGTATCTACGTCAGAACGAGGGCTCGCGCCACCAAATCGTGCCCCGCCGTTCGCCCGCGCTACCAGCCTGCCTGGATTGGGGGGCGCCTGGAGGTGACCCGCGGCGTTTGATCCGACGAAACAGCAAAAGACCCTTGGCGGCCTTGGCGCTCTTGGCGGCCTTGGCGCTTGCCCGAGATCACCTCCACCCCTCCCAGCCCAGATCGTTTCAAGGTGCTGTGGGTGGCGGGCTTTGGGCCGGGGTTCGGATGACGCGGTGCGCTGGTTTGGGCTAACCTCGTCGGCATGTCATCGAACGATCGGGTCGCTATCGTAACGGGGCTTCGAACTCCGTTTACCAAGGCGGGGACGGGGCTCCGGAGTATGCGGACGGTCGATCTCGCCATCACCGTCGTCAAGGAGCTCGTCGAGCGGGCTGAGCTCGCGCCAAAAGAAGTGACGCTCTGCGTCTACGGGCAGGTGGTGCCCACGCTCGATTGGCTCAACATCGCGCGCGAAGTCGTGCTCGGAACCGGCCTCCCCAAAGACGTCGACGCGTTCAGCGTGTCTCGCGCCTGCGCAACCTCGATCCAAGCCTTGACCGACGCTGCCCAGGCGATTCAAGCCGGTCACCACGACGTCGCCATCGCCGGCGGGTCCGACAGCATGAGCGATGTACCGCTCGGCGTCTCCCGCCCCCTCCGTGACGCGCTCATGGCGGCGCAAAAAGGCAAGACGCTCGGCGCCAAGCTCAGCGCATTCTCCAAGGTCTCGGGCAAAGACTTCGTGCCGCCCGTGCCTGGTTTTTCGCGCGAGCCGACCACCGGCGAACTCATGGGCGAAGCCGCCGAAAAGATGGCCAAAGAGAACGGCGTGAGCCGCCAAGAGCAAGACGAGATCGCTCACCGTTCTCACGTGAACGCCGCGCGGGCGTGGTCCGACGGTACCTACGCGCCGGAGGTGATGCACGTGATCCCGCGCGCGGGCGGCGAGGTGGTCACCGAAGACAACGTCGTTCGCAAGGACTCGAAGCTCGACTCCTACGCGAAGCTCACGCCCGTCTTCGATCGCAACCACGGCACCATCACCGCCGCCAACTCCTCTCCGCTCACCGACGGCGCCAGCGCCCTCTTGCTCATGCGCGAGTCGAAGGCCAAAGCCATGGGCTACGAGCCGCTCGGCTATCTCCGATCTTTCGCGTACGCCGCCGTCGACCCGGGGTGGCAGCTGCTCATGGCGCCGGTGTTCGCCATCCCCAAGGCTCTCGAGCGCGCCAAGATCGGCCTCGCCGACCTCGATCTGGTCGACATTCACGAAGCGTTCGCCGCGCAGCTCGCTTCCAACCTGAAGGCCCTCGCGTCCAAAAACTTCGCCCAAGAAAAGATGGGCCGGAACGAGCCGGTCGGCGAGATCGATCCCGCGAAGCTCAACGTCAACGGCGGCTCGATTGCCCTCGGCCACCCCTTCGCCGCCACCGGCGGACGCATGGTGGTGTCGACGCTTCGCGAGCTCAAGAAGCGCAGGCAGCAATACGGACTTCTCTCGATTTGCGCTGCGGGCGGCCTGGGAGCCGTCGTCGTGCTGGAGGCAACATGACCCTCGAAGCCCTCTCCGTGCCGGAGCCCGAAAAGAGCGCGAGCTCCGTTTTTACCATGCGCGTTCGCGATGACGGCGTTGCCGTGGTGACCTACGACGTGCCCGGCGAGCCGATCAACACCCTCAAGGCCAGCTTCAGCAAAGACTTCGAAGCGCTCCTCATTCGCATCGAGAAAGAAGCGCGCATCAAGGCCGCGGTGCTCATTTCGGGCAAAGCCGACAGCTTCATCGCGGGTGCCGACATCGAGATGCTCAAAGCGGCCACCACGCCCTCGGCGGCCGAAGCGCTTTGTCGCGTCGGTCACCAAACGGTCGCGCGCCTCGCCTCCTCGAAGAAGCCCATCGTCGCGGCCATCAACGGTCCGGCCCTCGGCGGCGGATTCGAGGTCGCCCTCGCGTGCCAGGCGAGGGTCGTCTCCGACGATAAGAAGACGGTCCTCGGATTTCCCGAGGTGCAACTCGGCATCTTGCCGGGGCTCAATGGCTTGCAGCGCCTCGCCGAAAAGGCGGGCCTCCAAGTGGCCCTCGACTACGGCCTCACCGGCAAGAACATGCGGCCGGCGAAGGCCAAGCAGCTCGGCGTCGCCGACGACGTGGTGTCGAAGGCGATCCTCGAAGCGGTCGCCGTGGAGCTCGCCCAAAGGCTCGCCTCCAGCGTCGCCAAGAAGAACGGTTCCGGCGTCGCCAAGAAGAACGGCAAAAAGCCGCCGCTCGCCAGCGAGCTCACGCGCCTCGCGCTCGAGGAAAATCCCGTGGGCCGCGCCATTCTCTTCAAAAAGGCGCGCGACATGACGCAAAAGCGTACGCACGGGCACTACCCCGCGCCTTTCGCCATCATCGACGTCTTGAGGACGTTCGCGTCGAGCGGATTCGACGCTTCGCGCGAGGTCGAAGCCAAAGCCTTCGGCGAGTTGGCGACGAGCGACGTCGCCCGCCGCCTCATGGACCTCTTCTTCGCCACCACCGCATTGAAGAAGGACAGCGGCGTCGACGACCCTTCGATCAAGCCGCGGCCCATCGAGCGAGTCTTCGTCTTGGGCGCGGGCCTCATGGGTTCTGGCATCGCCTATGTCACCTCGATCGTCGGCGACATGCACGTGCGCATGAAAGATCGCGACGACGCCGCGGTCAATCGCGGGCTCCGACAGGTCAGCGAGATCATCGACGATCGCGTGAAGAAAAAGCAGATGACCCGCATCGAGCGCGGCCAGAAGCTCGCCCTCATGACGGTCACCACCGACGACTCGGGCTTGCACGCCACCGACCTGGTCATCGAGGCCGTCTTCGAAGATCTGGGCGTGAAGCATCAGGTCTTGGAGGAGGTCGACGCGCGCGCCAAGCCGGGCGTCATCTTCGCCTCCAACACGTCGTCGATCCCCATCGGCCAGATCGCCGCCGTCGCCAAGCACCCCGAAAACGTCGTGGGGATGCACTACTTCAGCCCCGTTCACAAGATGCCCCTGCTCGAGGTCATTCGCACCGAAAAGACCGATCCCGCCGTGGTCGCTACCGCCGTGGCCGTCGGCAAAAAGCAAGGCAAGACGGTCATCGTGGTGGGTGACGGCGTCGGCTTCTATACGACGCGCGTGCTCGCCCCCTATTTGAACGAGGCGTGCTGGCTTCTCACCGAGGGGCTCTCCGTCGAGCTCATCGACCAAGCGCTCGTCGATTGGGGCTGGCCGGTGGGGCCGCTCACGCTGGTCGATGAAGTCGGGATCGACGTCGCCGCGCACGTCGGACGCATCATGCACGAGGCGTTCGGCGCGAGAATCGAGCCGCCCGCCGTCATCTCTCGCGTCGTGCGCGACGAGCGCCGCGGCCGCAAGAACGAGCGCGGGTTCTATCTCTACGGCGACGCCGCCAAGCGCGCCGGCAATGGGAAACACGTCGATCCGACCATCTACGCCGCGCTCGGGCTCGGCAAGCCGAGCTCGCACCCGAAGATCTCCGCAGGAGACATCCAGCTTCGCTGCTCGCTGCAATTCGTCAACGAGGCTCTGCTCTGCTTCGGCGAACGAATCTTGCGCAGCGCGCGCGACGGCGACGTAGGCGCCGTGCTGGGGCTCGGGTTTCCGCCTTTCCGCGGCGGACCATTTCGTCTCGTCGACTCGATGGGGCCGGCCGAGGTGTTGCGCCGCATGCGCGATTACGAACAGCGCTTTGGTAAGCGCTGGAGCCCGGCCCCCGTGCTCGTCGAAATGGCCGCCGAAGACCGCTCGTTTTTTTCGTGAGGGTCGAGGCTTTACCCTAGAAACGAAGCACCAGGCCGTACGGTGACGTCGGGACGGAAGGCCCATGTATCGCGTTCGGTGTACCGGTAGGTTCGCTCCTCCATTACGAACACGCGCACCGCGTGTTCGTAGAGAGGAGCCGTATGCGCATTGCTCTCTTCTGCCATTCGCTGCTTTCTGACTACAACCACGGGGGCGCCCACTTTCTCCGCGGTATCGTGAGCGAGCTCTCGGCCCGCGGTCACGAGGTGCTTGCCTACGAGCCGACCGACGGCTGGAGCATGGCGAACCTCGTGAAAGAGCAGGGCACGTGGCCCATCTCCGCCATGCGGCAGGCCTATCCCGCGATACGGCCCGTCCAATACGATCCCGTTCGCTTCGATCTCGCCCGAGCGGTCGACGGGGCCGACGTCGTCATCGTGCACGAATGGAACGATCAGTCGCTCGTGCACGCGCTCGGCAAGATGCGAAGAGGCGGGGCCCAGTTTCGACTCTTGTTCCACGACACCCATCACCGCGCGGTGACCGAGCCCGAGGGCATCATGCCCCACGATCTGGCGGGATACGACGGCGTCTTGGCGTTCGGCCAGGTCCTTCGCGACATCTACCTCGAGCGCTCGCTCATCCAGCGTGCTTGGGTGTGGCACGAGGCCGCCGACGTCCGCGTGTTCGCGCCCCTCGGCGAGCGAGGGCTCGTCACGAAGAGGCAAGTCGTCTACGTCGGCAACTGGAGCGACGGCGAACGCGAGCACGAGCTCTTCGAGTTCGTGGCGTCGCCCGTCGCTGATCTGCGGCTCTCGGCAACCGTGCACGGCGTCGGCTATCCCGAACGGGCGCGTGTCGAGCTCTTGCGAGCCGGCGTACACTACGCGGGATACTTGCCGAACTTTTGCGTCCCCCAAGCGCTCGCCCGCCACCACGTGAGCGTTCACCTGCCGCGTCGCCCCTACGGGCGCACCCTCCCCGGCATTCCCAGCGTCGGTCTCTTCGAGGCGCTTGCCTGCGGCATCCCGGTGGTGAGCACCCGCTTCGACGACAGCGAGAACCTGTTCGCTCCTGGCAGAGATTTCTTGGCGGCCCAGTCGAAGGGCGAGATGAAGCGTCACGTGGCGCTGCTCGTCGGCGACCCACGTTTCGCGCGCGAGCTAGCCCAGCACGGCCGTCAGACGATTCTGAAGAAGCACACCTGCGCACACCGGGTCGACGAGCTGCTCGAGGTCTTCGGCGAGCTCGGCATAGAGAGCGAAGCAACGCGGAGGGCGTCCTAGTCCCCCTCGTCTATTCCTTGGGCCCTTCGTTGTACCCGCGCGGCCGGTATTTGGGATTTACGCCGCCGTGCTCGGCGCCGTTGTTCGAGGTGTCTTTCGCCAGAAAATCGAGCCAGCTATCGGCGTGCTCGTCGGCGAGCTGGAGGAGCTCCTCTTCGTGCTCCTTGAACCTGCCTTCGTCCCAGAGGCACTGTAGCGCGAGTGAAATGAGGTTCGGATCGTTGTCGGCGAGCTTGAAGCCGGCGACGTAGTACGGCCACGCCTCGTCGGCTCGGTGCAGACGACAGAGCGTGTCGCCGAGGTAGATGTGCGCCATCGGCCATTGCGGCGCGAGCTCCACGGCGATCTTGCTCTCGACGAGGCGCACGTCGAGATGCCCGCGCGCCCCCCACATGACCGAGTAGTTGAGGTGCGCCTTGGCGCTCCTCGGAACCGCGTTCTTGGTCGCGCTCCAGAACGCGAGATCGTCGGTGTAGTCGAGGGCGTGCAGGCGCGCCTTCACGCACTGAAATCCGAAAAAGGCAGCGAACAGCACGGCGCCTATTTTCCGCGTCGCCGAGCCCGCGGAGTTTCGGTGAAACGCGGCGAAGTAGCAGGCCAAGAGGACGCTCGATCCGAGCGCCGGAAAATAGAGGAAACGCTCGGCCCGGACCGTGGGCAAGAGCACCGGAATGTTCGAGTGGGGAAAGTAGCTGACCACGATCCAAACGAGGGCGAGCGCCATGAGCGCGTGGCGCGCGCCCGCCAGGTTCGAAGTGGTTTCGTCGTCGTCGCCCGGTGGCCGCTGCGAGACGGGGCGATCGACGACGAGCCGAGGCGGCGCGGCGCGATACCGGAGCGAAAGCGAGCGTACCCAGAGCACGACGGCAGCGACCAAGGGCAGCGCCATCGAGAGTCCGCCGAGGACGCTCTCGAAGAAGAACACGCGCTCGGGCACTGGTTCTTGCGGGAAAGAATAGTCACCGCTCAACCTCATCGGAAACACGAGCTGCACGAGGCCGCGCCAGTACACGCGAAGTGCGCCGGCGATGCGGTGCGGCATGTCGGCCTGCACGAGCGGGTTGTTGAGCGGATCTTTGGGGAGCGACGGCTGGTGGAACCAGAGCAAGAACGCTCGCATGGCGCGCGTGGCGCGGCCGGCCATCGCCGGAAGCGGTTCGAGGAGCTCGGCAGCGGCGGCCGAAGGAAACCAACGCTTGCGACCCTCCACATAGAGCACGAAGGCGAGGACGGCAGCGGCGGCGGCGAAGAAAAAGCGCAGCACGGCGAGCGGACGCTTGGGGTGCGTGTAGGGGGCGAGCCACAGCGCGGCGAGTGGACCGAGCGGCACGCAAACGAGCGCGCTTTCTTTCGAGAAGAGACCGACGAGCATCGCCCCGAAGACGCCGAAGGGCATGCCCCAAAGCGGCCACCTGAGAGCCGCGAGACCGAGGAGCGCGCCGAGCCCTCCGAGGACATCCGCGATGCCCACCACGCCGGCGACCGCCTCGGTGAGAACCGCGCTGGCGACGAAGATGGCCCCGGCGAGCCAGGCGAGGCCGCGCCGCTTGGTGACGTGGAAAACGAGGCAAACCAAGAGCGCCCCGTTGACCGCATGAAGGATCACGTTGCACCAATGGAAAATCCATGGATAGAGCTGATAGGTCGAGGGGGTATGGGTGACGCGCGTCCCGAGGTCGTGGAGCGCGCGCATGCCCGAGGCGACGAGGCGCCAGATCACGTTGGGTAGCGGCCGATAGCTCCCCACGCTGCGCTCGGGGGGCAGGCCCCAAAAATCGCGCCGCACGGCGTCGCGAAACAGCAGGTTTTTCCCGTTGACGTAAGGGTTGGCGAGGAGCGCTTCTTGCTCGTCGAAGATGAAGTTGGTCGTGAGGCTCCGCGTGAAGAGGATGGCGGCGAGCGCCAAGGCCGGCACCATCGCTACCCAAAAGTTCGGATTTTCGTCGAGGAAGTAGCCCTTCACGCGACGGAAGATGGAGGGACCGAGCTTTTCTTTCGGCACGCCAAATGACCGCGCCGCCGGCCGGGTGGAGCCACTTCCTAGCCTCGCGCTCGCTTCCTTTGCCGGGGTCACGGTCGATCTGCTCCGAGGCAGCGTTTACAACGAGAATGCCGAGGCGCAAAGCGTCCTCGACCGCCGACGTGGAGTGTTCGCCCATCCGGCGAACACTCTCGGCATCGAGCGAAGCGAGCCGCGCGGGGGGGCTAGTGCCGCGCACCCGAAGTCCGACCTGGTTTGGCGCGGGGTTCGGCGGCAGGCACTAACCGACGCGCTCGGTGCGCGATTTGCCAGTTCGAACGGCCTCACGAGCCAGCTCATCGGCGCGCTCATTGAGCTCGATTCCGGCGTGCCCTTTCACGTGCACGAGCCGGGTGGCGGGCCGCTTGGCGAGCCGATTGCGGACGCGCTCGATGAGCGGAACGTTGGCCTTGGCCTTCCAGCCTTTGGAGAGGACGCCGATCGCGTAGGCGCTGTCGGAATGGATGACGAGGGGACGACCCGCCGTCACCACGTCGAGGACGCGATCGATGGCCGTGAGCTCGGCGATATTGTTGGTGCCTTGGCCGATGTGCTCGCTGATCTCGGTGCGCGTCGCGCCATCGATGACGACCACGCCGAGCCCGGCGGGGCCGGGGTTGCCGGAGCATGCGCCGTCCGCGTAGGCGATGACGGTCTCTTTCGGGACCGTCGGCATCACCGAAGACGAAAGCGCCTTCTTGGTGATCGAAGCAGCCTTCCTCACGCGGGCGCTGCTCTCGGCGCGCTTGGCGACGGCGTCGTCGGGGAGAAGCGGCGAGCCTTCTTCCTTCGTGACGTTGGTGGCGCGCGCTTTGTAAAGCCGGCTCGCGTGCGGGCTGTAGCAGACCTCCACGCGGTTACCTTCGAGGAGCAAGCTCCCGTCGGGTTTCGCACGCGCGTAGACCACCTGGCCGTGGAGGAGGGCCCGCACCCAGGGCATAGTTGCCTATGATATCCCTTTTTCCGAATGTCGACAGTTCATTGCAAAAGGTGAACGGGCTCCTCGGCTCGTTGCGATGCTCCCCGAATTTGCTGCTACAGTGCCGCCCATGACGTCCCCCAACACTCCACGCCCGGTAGTTCTCGTTATCCTTGATGGTTTCGGCGAGCGCGCAGAATCGACCGACAACGCCGTTCGGCTGGCAAAGACCCCGAACCTCGACGCCCTTTACGCCCGTTACCCGCACACGGTCATTGGAACCAGCGGGCCCGACGTCGGCTTGCCACCCGGTCAGATGGGCAACAGCGAGGTTGGCCATCTCAACTTCGGCGCGGGCCGCATCGCGATGATGGATATCTCGCGCATCGACGTCGCCGTGGCGGAAGGTTCGCTCGCCAAGAACCCCGTCTTGAAGAGCGCGGTCGATGGGGCGAAAAACAGCGGGGGTCGCGTACACCTGATGGGCCTCGTCTCCAACGGCGGCGTGCACAGCTCGATCGAGCACCTCTTCGCTCTCATCGACACCGCCGCCGCCGAAGGCGTCGAGGTCGTCGTACACGCATTCCTCGACGGCCGCGATACCCCGCCAAAGAGCGGTGAGGGCTTCGTCAGCTTGCTCGTTGAAAAGCTGAAAGGCAAAGGAGAAATTGGAGTCGTCTCCGGTCGCTATTGGGCGATGGACAGAGACAAGCGCTGGGACCGCGTCGAGCGCGCCTACCGCGCGATCGTCTCTGCAGACG
>DATEMX010000406.1:0-4551 GCA_035275365.1 Polyangiaceae bacterium
GAATCCCGAGAACAATCGGAGCGAAGCGGCAACGTTTGTGCGTCTGGGCGCCCGAGTAGAGCAAGCAACATCGCTTGCGGTCGCCAAGCAATATCTCCAGCCCACGGAAGATGAGTCGTACGTCGAGTCGGCCGAGCCGAAGTATGACATTCTCATCAGCTCGTTGAGGCGTGGAGATCCCGGCTCCGGAGATCGCGCGGATGGCGGGTTCGACGACGTTCAGGAGCTGCGGACGCTTGGCCTTCACACTGGTCCCGTGCTCTTCTACACTCTCCGCGTGACGCGAGCCCGAAGAGAGCGAGCCGAAGCCATGGGCGCACGCATAACGGGCATCCCCGGCGAGCTCGCTCAGATGGTGGAGCAGATGACAGCGAAAAGGCGGCGTGACGTGATGGCCGCTTCGGCCTGATGTCACGATCGTGCGCCGTGCGCCCGATCGGCCCCTAAGGCAAATTACGCGGTTCCCAGAAGGATGGACGCCTCCCGTAGGCGCTGGACGGCGCGGTCCGATCGGCAAGATGGGCGACGCGTCATGCCCGTAGGCGGCTGGCCTCCGGAAGCGTATCGAGCCGTGTTGGCACCAGAGGCTATCGCCGGGACGGGCGACGAAGGCGAGCGATGTCGAGCTGCTCATCTTGAGCCTGGTGTGGTGAACCGGTGGACCGCGAGGCGCCTCCAACGTTCAGGGCGAGGAAGATCAATGCCTTCGGCTCCGCGCCATCAGCGGAGACTCGTCCGCGAGACGGACCCTACCGGGCTCGAGGTGACACCATGCAGGAGGAACAACGATCCAAAGAACTTTTGGACCAACCGCTCCGCTCCGATCGGTCCCATCAAGTTCGGCTCCGCCGAAGTGGAACCCCTCGTACCCCCGCTGAGCGCGGCTCACGGGTGCTCAGCTCAAGCTCCGCAGCGAGCGCGCTCTGCGAGGGGTGCTGGATTTCGCGCGCCCTAGCGACGTGGTAGCATCTGCTGCGGCGATCGATGACTCCGCGAAGCATCTTTGAGACGAGTCGAGAGACGAACCAGCGATCGGCCGACACCAAAGCCGTCGAACCGCGGCGTCGTTCCGCGTGGAAGCCAGTGACGGACGATGCCGACGGCACGATCGCCGGGAGCAGGTTTGGCGGATGGCCATGGCTGGCGCCAGGCGAGAATTGTCCGCGTTGCGGAGCCTGCGGTAAGCCCATGCCGATCTTTATCCAGCTCGATCTTGCGGACACTGGACGCGTCATAGGTCAGCCGCTCGGGTTCGGGCTCCTTCAGCTTTTCTATTGCACCGACGAAGGAGCTCAGAAGCCGCGGTCCCGGGTTCGCCCTCGAGATCGGTCTGATAGTTGTCGACACCACCGCATGCCGCCAACAAGGAGCCACAAAAGACGATTGCAACACTATTCAGGATTGTTCTCATCGTTACCCCATCTGTGTGCAATGAGCGACCGGCATCGCACAGGGCGCCAGTGCCAAATCATGCTAGGCCAGGCAGGTGAGGTTATCGAAACAATTCTATGACGCTTTGGAAGGTCGAACGCTCGACGAGGTCGCCGCTTTTGCAAACGTCAGTACACAGACGGTGCGCCTTTGCGAGGCTCCGAGCGAAGTCAAGGATTCGACGAAGCGAGCGGCGTTGACCGATCTTACCGAGAGATGGAGCAGCAGCTCGGTCAGTGGTGCGTTGCGATTCTTCTAGAATGGAATCGCCGCGGAGCTCCGCAGCCGTAGGCTTGTACCGTCGCGGCGTATCGTTGGAGCTCGCGATTTCGGCGCCATGCGCTCAGCGGCCACGTCTCTCGAATTGCTTTCCCGAGCCGTCCGTGACAAGGCCAGCGCCAACATGCCCACGCACCCGCTCTACGCTTGCCTCCCGCCGCGTGGGTCGGACTCGAACGCGATACTGAGCGGGTTTTTGCAATACATCGAAGGCCTCGGCCTCACGCTCTACCCGCACCAGGAAGAGGCCGTGCTCGCCGTGATGGCGGACAGCAACGTCATCGTCCACACGCCGACTGGGTCCGGCAAATCGCTCGTCGCATCCGCCGTGCATTTCAAGGCGCTCGCCGAAGGGCGGCGGTCGTTCTACACGTGCCCGATCAAGGCGCTCGTCTCGGAGAAATTTTTCGACCTGTGCCGGGAGCTCGGGCCCGACCGGGTGGGCATGATGACCGGCGATGCCACCGTGAACCGCGACGCGCCCGTCATCTGTTGCACGGCCGAGATTCTCGCGAACATCGCCCTCGCCGAGGGGCAAGACGCGGACGTCGATTACGTCGTGATGGATGAGTTCCACTACTTCTCCGACAAGGAGCGCGGCGTCGCTTGGCAGGTTCCCCTGCTCACGCTGTGGCGTAGCCGTTTCGTTCTCATGAGCGCGACGCTCGGCGACGTGAGCGCATTCGAAACGTTGTTGGAAAAGCACACGGGTGAGACGGTCGTCACCGTGCGCTCCGCCCAGCGCCCGGTCCCGCTTCATTTCGAATACCAGGAAAAACTGCTGCAAGAGGCGGTGTGGAGGCTCGTCGAAGGTGGCCGCGGGCCGGTCTACGTCGTCAACTTCACGCAGCGCGGGGCGGCCGAAGCGGCGCAGAGCCTCCTCAGCGTCGACTTCGCGACCAAAGACGAGAAGCGCACGCTCGCCGAAGCCATCAAGGGCGAAAGCTTCAAGAGCCCACACGGCAAAGAGATGCAAAAACTGCTGCGCCACGGCATCGGCCTTCATCACGCGGGGCTCTTGCCGCGTTACCGGCTGCTCGTGGAGAAACTCGCACAAAAGGGGCTGCTCAAGATCATCTGCGGCACCGACACGCTGGGAGTCGGAGTCAACGTCCCCATCCGAACGGTGCTGTTCACCAAACTCTGCAAATACGACGGCGAGAAGGTGCGCATTCTCTCGGCGCGCGACTTTCACCAGATCGCCGGCCGCGCGGGCCGCAAGGGCTTCGATACCGAGGGGTTCGTGGTGGCGCTGGCGCCCGAGCACGCGGTCGAAAACCTTCGCCTCGAAGCCAAGGCTTCATCGCAAGGCCGGAAGAAGTTCGTGCGCAAAAAGGCCCCCGAATGGGGCTACGCGCACTGGGATCGGGCGGTGTTCGACAAGCTCTTGGCCTCACCGCCCGAACCGCTGCAATCGCGCTTCGACGTGTCGCCGGGCATGCTGATCTCCGTTCTCGGTCGCCCTGAAGGGGGCTGCCGCGCCATGAAACGGCTGGTCAAAGACAGCCTGGAAACGCCGCAGCAGAAGCGCCACCACAAGCAGCAGGCGCTCGCTCTCTTGCGATCGCTCTGGCAAGCGGGCATCGTCGAATTTCGCCCGGCGAGCGAAGGCGGTGGCATCCGCCTGAACGACGAACTGCAAGCAAACTTCTCGCTTTTGCAGGCGCTCGGCCTCTTCATCGTCGACGCGGTCGAGCGGCTCGATCGCGAGAGCCCTACCTACGCGCTCGACGTGCTCACGCTCGTCGAATCGATCTGCGAGGATCCCGACGTCGTCTTGCGTCAGCAAGTCGACAAGCTCAAAGGGCAGAAGGTGGGGGAGCTCAAGGCGGCCGGCGTCGAATACGAAGAGCGCATGGCCGAGCTCGAGAAAATCGAGCACCCAAAACCGAACCGGGAATTTTTGGAGGCCGCTTTCGAAATCTTCGCCAAAGCCCACCCCTGGGTGGTGCGCGAAGTCTTGAAACCCAAGTCGGTCGCCCGAGAGATGGTCGAGAATCTGTTTTCCTTCAGCGGGTACATCAAAGAATATGGTCTCTCGCGCTCCGAGGGCCTTCTCCTTCGATACCTCACCGAGGTGTACAAGACCCTCAGCCAAACCATCCCCGAGAGCGCGCGCGTCGAAGAGCTCGACGACATCATCGCTCACCTCGGAACACTGATCCGCGGCGTCGACTCGAGCTTGCTCGACGAGTGGGAACGCCTGCGCGACCCCTCGTATCGCCCGGCCGAAGCCGCGGAGAGCGCCGAAGAGGTCGCTCGCGAGGACATCACGACCGACGCGCGCCGCTTCACCGCACTGGTTCGCAACCTCATGTTCGGCGTTCTGCGCGCCCTCGAACACGGCGACTACGACACCATTTCCGACTTGGCGGATCCCGGAGAGATGACGCTCGCCCCACTCGAGCTCGAGAACCGCATGCACCCGTTCTTCGCCGAACAGCGGCGCATTCAGCTCGATCAGAAGGCGCGCAGCCCCGAAAATCTCACCGTGGACCGCGGCCCGGACTTCTGGAGCATCTCCCAAGCCATCTTGGTCAACGACGAGGTCAGCGAGTACATGGTCCGCGGTCGTATCGACCTCGCCCGCTCGCGCGCGGAACGCCGTCCCGTGCTCATCCTCGATTACGTCGGCGCGTGATCCGAGCGGTTACCTCCGCCCGACAACGCGGCGCGAGTACAGGCATCCCCCGGTTCAAACCGTAAAAACAAATAGTCTGCAGCTCGCCCGCCCCCCGCTCAAAAGCAAAGGCACCCGTCCCCATCCCGCGCGACCGCGTGAGCCGACCGACCGCGCGAAGGCGCCCACCGCGACCACCCTCGCCCCGGCGCGTTCGTTGA
>DATEMX010000407.1:0-6311 GCA_035275365.1 Polyangiaceae bacterium
GAGGTCGGCAATTCGCTCGGCGAAGAGGTGTGGCTCAAGTCGATTGCGGTCAACGCCGGAGGCGGCGGAGCGCTCGATCTGAGTGCTGCCGAGTCTCCGCTGCCGAGGTGGAGGGCCCATCGCGCGGGCGATCAGCGACGCCCGACGGTCATTGCCGGAGGTCTTCCAAGTCGCCCCGAGGTCCTGGCGCTCTTCGAGGATCTCGGACGGAGCTACCACGTCCGGGCGGAAGGGCTCGTCGCCGTCGAGGCCATTGCGGCACCCATGCTTCGCCTTGGGGAAAGCAGTTGCGATGGCCAACCCGACGGCGCGTCGTGCACCGACGGCAATCGATGCAACGGTAGCGAGGCTTGTCAGAACGGGCAGTGCGTGACCGTAGGACCCGCGCTGGTCTGCAATGACAACAACCGATGCACGAGCGACACGTGTAGTTCCACGCTGGGGTGCGTCTACGCGCGGGCCGACATCACGTGCGCTGCGTTCGACGCTCCGCACAGGCTCGCCGCGACGATTTCCGCGAGCTCGAGCGCTGCCGGTAACCCGGCGGTCAATGCGGGTGACAACGACGCGGCCACGATTTGGCTCGCCAGTTCCACGTCGTCGACCTCGAACAACATAGCGTGGATCCAGCTCGATTTCGGGGCACCCAAACAACTCGAGCAATTGCGGTGGACGGCGGGCTCGGGCACGCCTTCTCTGGCGCGCTCTCCGGCGAACTACGTGGTCGAAACGTCCCTCGACGCGACGACCTGGAATTTGGTCGTCGCGCGCACGACGGCGGGCGTCGCGCAGGGCCTAGAGTTCGTCGGCAAGATCGCCCGCTACGTGCGGCTCAGCACGACGAAGGTGTTCGACGGCCTCGGTTCTGCGTTGAGTTTTTTCGAAATCTACGGCGAGGGCCACGACTATCAATCCGGTGATCTCGTCAAGTGGCAGGTATTCGACGACTTCAACCAACCCCTATCGACGGATCAATGGGAGATCCAGCGAGTTGGAGCAGGTGTCGCGTCGACGGCCAGCGGAAAGCTCACCGTCGACGCGACCGCCGCAGCCTCTGCCTCGATGTTGCTAACGACCAGCTCGGTGCGCGGCCGAACGGTTCACGTGAGGAACATGCACGAGGCTCCTGGATCGGGACGCTGCTGGTACATTGGGTACCTCAACTCCGCCGTGCGAAAGGGAGTCGTCTTGCGCCGGGATCTCAATCCGAACTACGTGCCCGCGGCCGTTCAAGCCAACATGTTCTTCCACGTATTGAGCGACGCACCGCAATACGTGGACCTCGGTCCATTTGGCGCGGGCCCTGGGCTCGACATGACGTTTGGCTTTTACGGCAATACCATTCAAGTCGACGTCTCGAAGGATGGCGCGTTTCTAAGTCGCCAAACGACCGACGCTAGCTTCTTGCCCTCCGAAGTGCGCTTCGCGCTCGTCGACTACTGTGGGGCCAAGATCACGGTCGATGACCTACTCGCCTCGCCGTAGCGCGCTCGCCACGAAGAACCTGGCGGCGGTGACGCGAGGACGCTCGGCAGATGTCGAGCGGCCTCGTTCGTCGGCGCGACAGACACGCTCTGCGCTACCACGTGAGCTCGACTTCGAGCTCGGCGCCGTCGCGCATGAAGCGGACGGTGGCGCCGCCTTCGCGGAGCGCGCGGGCTTGTACGAACGAGTCGACGTCGGGCGTGGGCTGGCCGTTGATGGCTACGACGACATCGCCCCAGCGCAGGCCGGCTCGCTCGGCGGCGGAGCCCGGAAGACTCGACAAGTAGGGGAGGCCGCCGTAAATGCGGGCCATTTTGAAGAAATCGGAAGTACGGATGAGAGCGGAAGGGGTAATGCTCATTTCGAGAGTCTCTTCTCCTCGTCGAGCCGGCGCTTCCAATCGAGAACGCTTGGCCCGTGAAGAAGGACTGGCACGCCCCACCGGGTAGGTCAAAAGCCGCCCGCCGTTTCGCGATCGGCGGCGCTGCGAAGACTCCAAGCGATCCGATTGGTTAACGCCTTAACTCACGAGTAGAATACGCACGGCTTCGGCCGCCGACCTTTGATCGGGCTGCGACGACGAAAGCCTATGGAGGGTCGCCTGAGCTTCGTCGAGGTTGACCCGTCCCATCGCCTCGTGGCTCCGCACGATGGGGCTGAGCTGCTTCCAGGCGAAGTCGGTTTCCATCGGGCGCTCGACGGGCCGCTCGCCTTGCCCCGGTGCAGGGAAGAGACCGAGGAAGACCGCCCGCCAGTCGGCGTTGCCGACGGTAGCTATCGTGCACGGGAGGCGACAGGGCGGTTCGTCGAACGAGGTGTAGGCCGTTGCTAGAAGGCGCGCCGCGTCGAACAGCGTCTTCGTGATGAGCGCCGCGTTGCCCGTGTCGAGTGACGCGCGTACGAGGGCCTCGATCGACGGACGCTTGCGAACGATCTGCCAAAGACGCCACCGATCGGCGCCCGCTTGGGCGAGGACGATGCACCGACCTTCGCTCAGGCGATGCCGGCCGCCCGCGTGCATGCGCGCCCACATGAGGAGCTCCGCTTCACCGTCGCGAGCGTCGCCAAACTCACTCTCGGCATGGGAGTGCAGGATCCAATCGAGATCGGTTCGCGCGACCTGCCAATGACCCTCGGTCGTGCGTACGGCGAGCTCGCGCGCCGTGCGACCCTCGATTTCGTTCAGGAGCACGCGGCCCTCGACGGGTGGCCAAATCCTGCCGCTGGGGACCCCCGAGTTGGGCAGCTCGGGCGTGTCCAGTGAGCGACCATCGGAACGCGATTCGGCGTGACGCGCCAAGTTGGCCAGCGTGCTCGCCGTTTCGGGATAACGAAGCGCCAAACCGATATCCATGGCCGGCGTCGGGTGGCTCGCCGGTGGAGCGATACGCGCGTCGAGCGATTTTCGTGGCAGCTTGGCGGTGTCTTCTTCGTCGGGGGCGTAGCGGACTTCTTGGTCGGCCTCCGCAGCCGTGAGAGCCGCCAAGAGCGCTTCGGGATTGTCGACAGTGGGCGTGCCCTGTTCGAGCTTGCCGTGCCGAATGAGCTCGCGGACGCGATCGAGGGCGAGCCGTACGCCGAAGACGAACGCCTCGCGGATGCCGCGCCCCTCCGACGCTACCGTTTCGATGATACCGAGCGACGGTCGATCGGCGAGCTCCTCGCGTAGCCTCGGCGAGGGCACGGCGTCGGGGCGGTCGCGCTTGTTGGCTTGCAATACGACGCCTACCGGTAGTCGACCGGGGCTCTGCAGGTGGTCGTACGTCTCTTCGAGCGCGGCGCGCGAGCGCTCCCACTCGGTCTTGCTCGTGTCGGCGACGAAGACGACGCTATCGGCAGTCGATAAGAGAAATCGCCTACGTCGCGCGAGCGCTGCTTGGCCGGGCACGCTTACGATCTGACACCTGATGCGGTGCCCCTCGAAGAGCCCTCCCACGTAGTCCATCCAGTCGAAGAAGAGCGTTCGACCTCGCGCCTCGCTGGGCGTGACCGTCTTCCGCTCGAGGCCATCGGCCAACATGCGAACGCTCGTCGTCTTTCCCGACATAGGCGGCCCGTCATAGACGATTCGCACGACGATCAGGTTGCGCAGTGTGTCGAGCGTCGCCATCGCATGAGCTCCCCGTCAGAGGCCGAGCAACCAGTCCTTCGTTTCGTTGTCGGGCGGCAGCGCCCGTGCGAGCTCGACCAAGCGGTGCGTCGCTGCGGCTACCTTCATGCCCACCATGGCGGGTGCGGCCAGACGACGATCGAGCAGCAAGAGCACGAACGAACCGGTGCTGGCGATCGGCCGGATGAGCTCGCAGTGTTCGAGCGACGTAATGAGCATGTCTTCAACGGTATCGGCATGCATTTGCCGTTCGACGGCCGAGAGCTCCGCCGCCAGAATCTCTGCCGTGCCCTCGGCCCAGAGGCGCAATTCTTGCGGAGCACAGGCTCCCACGCTTTCGGTTATCGCCCCGTTGCGATTGACGACGGCGACGGCCTTTACTCCCTCGGCGGAGGCGATGGCCTCGAGGACGCCGCGCGCCGGACTGTTCACGACGCTGGACCTGGGCGGCGGATCCGTACGAAACCCGACCGCGCGCAGGAAGCCTGGCTCCTCGGCGGCCAGTTGCTTCGATTCGGAGTGTCTGCGTTCGTCTTGGCGCCGCGCGGCCTCCATCAAGATGTAGCCGAGCGAACTCTTGACGGTGTGCTCGGAAGCGCTGTGGCGCTCGTCGAGGGTGACCTTGAGGTCGCGCCAAGCGGCCATCTCGAGGGCGGCGTCGTCACCGCGAAACTCGCCCGTTTCGGCGTGGACCATACGACCGCCCACGAGGTGGACGAGGCCCGAGCCGGTCTCGCAGGCAATCGACATCGTGCACGTTTTTTGCTCGAGCTCGAGGAGCTGCAGGAGCGATGGCAGGCCGATGTTCTGCACGTAGCCCTGAATTCCCGGCGCAAGGACATCGTTCAGCATCTGCGAAAGGACCTCGAGATCGACCGGCTTGGTGAGACACTCGATGGGGCCGAGTGCGAGGAGCCGCTGGTTGGTCTCGTCGCAGAGGTAGGCGCTCATCGGAAGGATTCGCGTCGCCGGCACGTGCTGCATCATCCAGGTCAAGAGCTCGAACCCGTTGAGCTCGGGCATCTGCAGATCGGTGAGGACCAAGTCGACGGGCCTCGCCTCGAGGATGGCGACGGCCTCTTTGCCGTTGCAAGCCGTAAGGACCTCGACGCTCGAGTGCCTCGCTGCAACGAGACGAGCAAGCGCGCGTAGCGCGCTTGCATCGTCGTCTACGATGAGGACTGTCTTCATGTTGCCGTCAACTTGGCCTCCGAGCGGGGTGATGCTGAATCCCCGGAAATGCACCGGCGCCTCCGAGAAACTAAATCAGTGTTCGCGATGCGCGAACACTCTCCGCATCGAGCGAAGCGAACCGCGCTCCGCCCCGAGGAATAAGACAAGCCAAATGACCGAAATCACGTACGGTCAATCAGGTGGTGAAAATCGCCGTGTGCTTGTTCACGACCGTGCGAACGATGGCGAGGTTCGAGTGGCTCCGGTCGACGGCCAAATAGAGGAACGTCGTCGGATTGATGAGGCGAATCAGGTGGATCTGCTCGCTCAACGTGAGCAGCATGTCTTCGAGCGTGCCGCCGAGCCCGAGTGTCTTCATGATCTTGAGCTTAGTCTTCACCATTTCGCTGTTGTAGGCGCTGGCCGCCGTCAGATCGAAGTCGGAGCGCGTGCTCTTCACGGCCAAGGTCATTCCGGAGTCGAGGTCGACGAGCGAAGCGGCGATGAAGCCGTTGGCCTCTTTTTCGATACGGTCGATCATTTCGAGCATCTGCTTTTCAGTAGCCATGGTCATCCTTCCTTCTATTTCCGAACTGCGTTCAATCGTCGATGCAAGAAGTAATTCACCCTCGTCAGAGCTCCCCCGGCTCGGGTGCACGTGCCGCTGCCTGCAGGCGCGTGTCGCTGAGGCGCGTCGCGAGCATTGCAAACGCCGGACCTTCGCAGAGCGCAACGTGGGTCGTGTCGGCAACCTGCCACGCGGTCACTACGGCTCCCGCGCGCCACGTTCCGATCGCCATCTTCAGATCGGGGGTAATCGATGCGCTGACGTCGAAGATGCCGAGCGTCCACTCGCAGAGCGACAAAACGGAGTCCGTCGAAAAGACATCGCAGCGGACCTCGGCCAACATGAGCGGCGACGCCGAACCCGGATCGCGGACGAACGCGACGCCACGCGCCTCGGCGGCGAGTACGTCGCGTAGCTCCGCTGTCGCGCGCAGAGCCAAATCGGGAGCACGTAGCGCGCCGGCGCTGCAAGAGAGCTCGATGGTCGAGAACGTGAATCGCGCGTCGTAGCGAGGCCTCGTGCGGGGTACCCATCGTTCGCGTATCGTGTTCGACGCCGCCAGCAGGCAAATCGATTCGGTGATGTGTTGGCGCAAGCTCGCGCCGAGCTGTTCCTCGGTGACGAGTCCGCTCTGCACGAGCGCCTCACCGATGGGCAACGTTCCCCCGCGGCAGCTCTTCACGACCTGCTCGATGCGCGATTGTTCGACCGGTGGGCTGGCCCGCTGCATCAGAATGTCGGTGAGCCGCCGGCGAGCGCGCGTGCACGCCGCCCAGCAGACTCTCCGGTTTTCCACGAGAATGCAGCCATCGTCGTATTCGAGGGCACCGCTGGCCGCCTCCGGCAGCTCGTCGACGCGGCGCAGCACGGCGCGAATCGCACTCATCGAAGCGACCATGGCGGCCCGACCGCTGGGGAGGCTGGGCCGGATGAGCGTCCCCATCACGCCACCTCGATGGCTAGCGAACGTTCGGA
>DATEMX010000408.1:0-9588 GCA_035275365.1 Polyangiaceae bacterium
AATTTGCCATGGCAAATTGAGAACTGAAGCAGGAAGGGGTCCTCCCGTCGTTCGTGACTTGGCATCCAGGCATGCCGGCATGGCAAGTATCCACGCTCTCGAATCTGGGGGTCGGATTTTCGCCGCGTGGCACTAGCGCCTCCAGAGAGGTGCCAGCTCGATGGCGATCGCCTCGAACGGTTCGGCGCGTACGATCGCGTCGTCGCCATGGGTACCGGTGAGCATCCATCCGTCGCTCGCGCGCCGAAAAACCTCGAGCATCTGCGTGCTCGGGTTGACGAACCACAGGTGTCCGACACCCTCGCGCGCGTAGATGCCCATCTTGACGCCGCGGTCGTATTTCTCGGTGGAAGGGGAAACGATTTCGCAAACCCAATCGGGGGCGAGCTCGAATCGCGTCAGGCGCCGATCGCTTGGGGGACGCTGACCTGCGGGCGCTCGCGCGTGACGTTGAAGATGCGCAGCGCGTTTTCTTTGTTCTTCACGTGCGCCGGGGGGAGCTCTTCGAACTCGAAGCGGCTGCCGAGGCGCGCGTAGGTGCTCTCGCTCACGATGATCTGGCCGGTGTGGGCGATGCCGCAGAGGCGCGCCGACGTGTTGGCGGTGTCGCCGACGACGGTATAGGAAAGGGCCTTCGAGCTGCCGATGTAGCCGGCGACCAAGGGGCCTGTGTGGATGCCGATGCCGATGGCGAGCGGGGGTTGCCCGATGCCCATGCGGCTTCGGTTGAACTCGCCGAGCACGCGCATTTGCTCGAGCGCGCAGCGCACGCTCAACGTGGCGTCGTCGGGGTGAGCAACCGGAGCGCCCCACAACGCCATGATGCCGTCGCCCATGAACTTGTCGAGCGTGCCTTCGAACTTGAAGACGCTGTCGACCATGAGCTCGAAATACTCGTTGAGCATGTCGACGATGATCTGCGGCTCGGTCTTCTCGCTCATGCGCGTGAAGCCGCGGATGTCGGAGTTGAAGACCGTGCATTCGCGCACGAGCTCCCCGCCCTTCTTGATCTCGAGCTGACCGGAGATGACGCGCTCGGCCACGTTGGGCGACAAGAGGCGAGAGAAGCGCTCGCGCGTCACGATCTCGTGCTCGATTTTTTTGGCGAGGATGTTGATCTCGATGAACATCGCGGCCTGGTTGACGATGGCCGTGACGAGCTCCAAATCTTTGCGCTGAAACTGCGCGAGCGTCTCGGAGTCGAGCCAGAGCACGCCCAAAATTTCGTCGTTGTGCAAGAGCGGCACGACGATGGCCGAGCTGATTCGATTGAGAATCATGCTCTTGCCCTTCGACGCGGCAAAATCCATCGCGGCGTCGTGGGTGAGTACGGCGGCGCGCTCTTTCATCACGTGATTCAGGATCGTCGCCGACACTTGAATCGGCGCGTCGGTTCCGTCGCGGCGCCGGCTCGAGCCGATGGTGAGCTCGCCGCCTTCGCCCTTCAAGAAGATGACGCCGCGATCGGCGCGAATGAACTTGAAGATGCTGGCCAGGATCTTGTCGACCAGCTTGGTGGTGTCGCGTTCGAGGGCGATCTCGCGGGAGAGCTCGTGCGAAGCGCGCAAGCGCTCGTAGTCGGCGCGCAGTTGCCCCGCGTCTTGCGCGATTTGCTCGTAGGGCAAAAAACCCTTTTGCGTGGCCGCGATCTGCGTGCCGATCGCGCGATCTTGGTCTTGCACGTCGATGCGCGTGCCGTGGAAGTTCTGCGAACCCGAGGCGATGGGCACCGCGCGCGCGGAGGGCGCCGGCGGTTGCTGTTTGCCGGGAGGGCCGTCGACCGCGGAGTTGGTCGACTGCGCAAGAGGCGAAGCGCCCGGGCGAAGACCCGGATAGGCGGCTCCAGGCATCGCGGACGCACGCCCGACCGTGGTCGGGTCGTCGAAGCTCGGGTGGGCCGCGTGCGCCGCGGTGGGCGGCACGGGGGCCGATTGGCTCAGCCCGGGCCCCGCCTGCTGCCAGCCGGGCGAAGGCGGAAGGTAAGCGGGCGACATCGGCCGGCCGCTGCCGTCGTCGTAACGCGCGCGGGTGGCGCCGAGGGCGATTTCGTCGCCGTGCCGGAGCCCGCCCTCTCCCCGCACACGCTCGCCGTTGATGTAGGTTCCGTTGAGGCTCCCCAAATCACGCAAGACGAAGTGATCGCCCCGTTGCTCGATGATGCAGTGCTCCTTCGAGACGATCTTGTCGAGGAGCTGAATCGAGTTGTTGGGGTGCCGGCCGAGCGAGTTGTTGGTCCGCAGATCGATTGTCTGCTGACCACCTTCTGCGGTCACTAGGATGAGACGCGCCATTCGGGGTGGAAACCATGTTAGCCCCCCCTTTTGCGAACCACAACCAGTGAGGGAGAAGAGGCCGGCCATGAAACGACATCTGCTTGCCATCGATCAAGGGACGACCGGAAGCACCGTGCTCATCATGGATCTCGAAGGCCGCACCCTCGGACGGGCGACTCGCGAGTTCCACCAGTATTTCCCGGCACCGGGCCTGGTCGAGCACGATCCCGAAGAGATTTGGGCAAGCGTTTGCGCTGCGGCAATCGAGGCGCTCGCCGCCGCCAGCCTGGGGTGGGATGCCATCGCGGCGCTCGGGATCACCAACCAGCGCGAGACCACGCTCGTCTGGGAGCGCGCCACCGGAAAGCCCATCCACCGGGCCATCGTTTGGCAAGACCGCCGTACGGCGGCGCGCTGCGCGGAGCTCGAAAAAGGCGGGCACGGACCGCGTGTTCGCGAGATCACCGGCCTCGTGCTCGACCCCTATTTCTCGGGAACGAAGGTCGCCTGGCTTCTCGACAACGTGCCCGGCGCCCGCGCTCGCGCCGAAAAAGGGGAGCTCTGCTTCGGCACCGTCGACGCGTATTTGATCTGGCGCCTCACGCGCGGCGAAGTGCACGCTACGGACGTCACCAACGCGTCGCGGACGTTGCTCATGAACCTGCGCACGCTCGCGTGGGACGAGGAAATGTGCGGTTTCTTCGGCGTCCCGCGGGCCATCTTGCCCGCGATCGTTTCCTCGGCCGGCAAGATCGCGGCGACGCGAGAGGTCGACGGTTTTCCAGCCGGCGTTCCCATTGCCGGCATTGCGGGTGATCAGCAGGCCGCTCTCTTTGGCCAGGCTTGCTTCGCCGAGGGCGACGTGAAGTGCACTTACGGCACGGGCGCGTTCGTGTTGATTCACACCGGCGCTCGGCCCGTGCAGAGCCGCTTTGGGTTGCTCACTACCGTGGGTTGGAAGATCGGTAGCGAGGTAGTCTACGCGCTCGAGGGCAGCTCGTTCATCGCCGGGGCGGCGGTGCAGTGGCTCCGCGACGGGCTCGGGCTCATCGAGAAGGCGTCCGACATCGAGTCGCTCGCTAGGCAGGTGCCGTCGAGCGAGGGCGTTACCTTCGTGCCCGCGCTCGCAGGGCTCGGCGCTCCCTATTGGGATGCCGGTGCGCGTGGCCTCATCACGGGCCTCACCCGCGGCACGCGCGCCGCACACCTGGCCCGAGCCACGCTCGAAGCCATTGCGCATCAGGTGGACGACCTCGTGCGCGCGATGGCCGACGATCTCGGCGCGCCGGTTCGCCGCATGCGCGTCGATGGGGGAGCGGCGGCCAACGATCTTTTGATGGAATTCCAGGGTAACCTCTCGGATCTCGTGATCGAGCGACCCGTCGAGCTCGAATCGACGGCGCGCGGAGCGGCCATGCTCGCCGGGCTGGGTGTCTCGCTCTTCGCGTCGCCGGCCCAGGCGGCGAACATGGCCAAGGCTTCCCGCGTGTTTCAGCCGGCCATGCCGGCCGACGAGCGTTCGCGCCTTCGACGAGGGTGGGCCGGCGCCGTCGAGCGGGCTCGATCGGCCCCCCAAGAGCCAGCGCGTTGAGGTTGCTGGAGCCCCCGACTTCCGTTGCCCCCCCGAACCTCTTCCAGAGCCCTCTGTCCTAGAGTTTGCGCCGACATCGGGTAAACTGGGCGGATGGGAGGTGCAGCCCACCTCCCTCACTTAGCTCGCGCACCGATGAGGTCAGCCCACCTCTCGAGGCGCGGTTCGAGAAATGAGGAGCCATGGTAGAGGAGACTGAAAACGGCGGTCCGCCGCTGCGGAGCGTTCCCGTGGATTGGGAAGCTCTGGAAGATGCGTTCGAGAACAACGCGCCCGAGGTACATAGCTATTTGCACCTGCAAACGGGAGAGGTACTCCGGATCGTCGATGGGGTCGCCGATCCGCAGATGCATGCCCGTATCGCGGCCGACGCGACTTATTTGCGCATCGACCCGGTGAGCTCGCGCGAACAGTACCGCTGGATGGAGCGGTACATCCCCATGGTCGAGGACGTCGGGTTGCGCGCCAAGCTGGCGGTTTCCATCGACGGCAAGGGCGCGTTCCGAAGGTTCAAAGACGTGCTCATGACTTACGGCACCGAGCGCGAGCGCTGGTTCGCGTTTCGCAGCGAGCGGCTGCGCATTTTCATGGAGGCGTGGCTCAACGCGCACGCACTGCGTCCCGTGCCACGACCGATCGTCGTGCAGGAGGCTACCGAAGAAGAAGGGCCCCCGAGTTCCATCGAGCCGAAAGACCTACCCCCGCCGAGCAGCCAAGAACCACGCGAGGGTCGCAAGGCCAAAACGGCCGAGGCCCTGCGCCGCAATCTCCGCGAGCTCATCGAGGCCTTAGGTCCGCGCGATCTCGAAACCGTGACGGCATTCGCCGAGTTCTTGAAGGCTCGGCGAGCGGCGCGCTCGTTCGCGCATCACGCCGAGGCGGCGCACGAGTCGGCCGGCGCCGCCGACGACACGAGCTATCGCCACAGCGATCCCGATCTCGAACCCGCGAGCCTCGCTCCCGTCGAGAGCGAGCGAAGAGCGTAGCGCGTGGGCCGCCAAGCGGTGGCGCTGGGCGTCTTCGCGATCGCCACCGCGCGCGTCGCCGGCGCCGCTCCTCTTCCCGTCGATCGCGCCGTCGTCCGGTTCGACGCCCCCGAGACGGGCGGCGTGGCGCGACCGAGGTTCGTTTTCGAGCGCGAGCTGGCCTTCGAATCGCGGCTCGAGTCGCTGTCCGATCCCGATCGCGGTGAGCGAGGCGGTCTTTATCTCGATCGTCACGTGCGCGCAGCGCTCGAACGGCACATCGCCGAAGAGCTCCTTTCGCATCTGGCGATGGACCCCGATCCGACCCCGGCCGAAATCGAAAGGCGGATGGTGTCGGCGCGCATCCTCCTCGAACATCGCGTGGGTGGCCCGGGCGCGCTCGCCGACGCGGCCGCGGAAGAAGGCCTTGGCGTCGACGACGTGCGGGCGATCGTCGTGCGTGAAGCACGCGCGAGCCTCTATCTGGATCGCATGGTCGCGCCCATGCTCGAACCGAGCGAGGCCGAGCTCCGCGAAGTGCACCGATCGACCAATAACCCTTACCGCGGCCAGCGCTTCGACGACGCTTCGCCGATGTTGCGCAAGTGGTACGTCGGCGAACGCCTCGAAGCGGCGCTCGGCGCTTTCTACCAAAACGCCCGCGGTCGCGTGCACGTCGTCGTGCTGCCTTTGTGAGCGGGCGACGTTCGCCGCGCCGAGCCGTTTCCAACCCGAAAACCGCCGCTACCAGCGCACCACGACGTTTTGGGGTTGAACGGCGGCGCGGCAGCCGTCGACTTCAACCATGACCGGAAGCTTGGTCGAGCCGGGGGCGCCCGTGTTGACGCCGGCAGAGCGAAGATCGACGGTCGGGACGACCTGCTCGGGGCGGAGCGAGCGAACGATTTCGGGCGGGCCGTCGATGTTTACGTCGACTTCAGGCGGCGTGAGCGCGCCTCGCGATACGCCGAGGAGCTGCACCGGAATTCGCACGAACACGCGGTGCGACTCTTCGCGCCCGATCTCGACGCGGACGGTGACCGTCTGCGCTTCGAGCTCGACGCGCGCCGGCGGACGATCGAGCGCGAGGGTATGTTCATAGCTGCCCTCCTTGTCGATGCCGGTGACATCGAAGGCGTCCGCACGCGCGAACTGCACGACTTCGACGACGCTGCGCGGGCCGATCGCGCGCACCGTGCTCGGTTCGACCTTGGGTGCTCCTTTCACGATGAACCCGGCCGCAGGTTGACCGGTGATCGACGTCTGCACGGGGATCTCGCGGAGGACTTCGTCTTCCCAGCGCAGCGAGATGGACGGCGGATCGACTTGTTCGGCATGAACGCCCGGTGGAAGGTGCAGGGTGGAGGGATCGAATTCGATGCGGTCGACCTTGCCGCTGCGTAGGTCGACCTGGAAGCGATCGATGTCTTCGGCTTTGAGCTCGTCCAAGATCGTCTTGGGGCCGCGCATGGTGACGCGTACCAGGGGAGGCAGCGGCGTGATCAGGACGCGGTGCGCGCTGGCGGGGGGCGGCGTGGCGGTGACGTCGACCGGCAAGGTGCGCTGCGAATCTTGCGCGCCATGAATGAAGCCGTAGAGCCCGAGCGCGAAGGCGAACGAGAGCAGCTTGAGGCCGAGGTTTTCGATGAGCAAATCACCGATGCGCGCGAAAACGGACCGGATGTCGATGGGGAGTTTCATGAGCCTGCCCTATTCGTTGGCTTCTTCGGGCGACGACGCGCCCCTGCCTTTGGGCGGCGGCGATTCGGGCAACTCGTGCGAGCCGCCCGAGTCGGCGTCGTCGGTGCTCGTCATCGGCTCGGTAGGCACGACCGCCGCTCGCGGGGCGGCGGGTGGCGGCCGCGACGACGGAGACACGGGTTGGGGAAGCGGCGTCGGCTCGTTCGGAACCGCGGACGGGTTGCTGAGTCCGCCGAGCGCGACGGGGCTCGGCGTGGGCGTGCCGAGGGGGCGCCCGGGGATCGACGCATAGCTTTGACGGCCCGTTGGCGTGCTGACCTTCTTGGTGCCCTTCTTGCGCGCCTTGCGCCCGAAGAGACCGAGGAGCGCCTGACGCAGCGACGCGCCGTCGAGGTTGGAGACGATGTTGCCGCTGAAGCAGAAGCTGATGGTGCCGCGCTCTTCGCTCACGACGACGACGACGGCGTCGGTCTCTTCGGTGATGCCGAGCGCCGCGCGGTGGCGCGAGCCGAGGCTCGTGTCGACGATGCGCGATTCGGGCATGGGGAAGAACACGCCCGCTTTGGCGATGCGCAAGTTGCGGATGATGACGGCGCCGTCGTGCAGCTTGTTGACCGACTCCGGCACGAACAGCGAAACGAGCAGCTCGCGGGTGACCACCGACTCCACGGGGATGCCCTGGGCGACGACGAACTCGTCGAGGTTGGCGTCTTGCTCGAACGCGATGAGTGCGCCCATGCGGTGGCGAGCGAGCTCGGTCGCCGAAGCCACCACCTCGTCGATGACGCGCGATTCTTGCGCCCGCGCGAAGCCTCCCAAAAAAGCGCGGCTGCCCACGCGCATGAGCCCGCGCCGGATGTCGTTTTGGAAAACGACGACGACGATCAAGATGATCGACGAGAGCAGCGTCGAGAGCAGGTTCAGCAGGGTGACGAGCGCGAGGTATTTGGCGGCGACGTAGACGAGGCCGATGAGCAAGAGCCCCGTGCCCATCTGCATGGCCCGCGTGCCGCGGAGCACGAGGAGCGCGCGATAGATCACGTACGTGACGATCAAAAGATCGGCGATGTCGGTGAACACCTGACCGAGCGGCCGGCGCGCGAAGAGGTGGAGAATTCCCTCAGGCATGGCTGCCCCGTATCGCACGGTGGATCAAAAGCGCTTGCAACACTTCGGCGACGTCGTGCACGCGGAGGATGGCGGCTCCGGCGTCGGCCGCCGACAAGCACGCCGCGATGGTGCCGCCGAGGCGCTCTGCCGGAGGAGCCTCCGAACCCGCCGTCTTGGAGATGAACGACTTTCGACTTGGACCCACCAAGACGGGCGCGCCGAGCGGGGTAAACTCGCCCAGCCGCCGCAAGAGCTCGATCGAATGCGCGGCGTTTTTCATGAAGCCGATGCCGGGATCGAAGATGATGTCACGCCGGGCGAGTCCTGCGCTCTCTGCGCGCGCGCGGGCTGCGAGCCACTCGCTCGCGACATCGGCGACCACGTCGCCGTAGGCGTTGCCCGGAGCGTCGGAGAAACCTCGCATGTCGGTCATCGTGCCACGTGCGTGCATGATGACGAGCGACGCGCCTGCCCTCGCGACCACGCGAGCGAGCTCGTCGTCGGCGAGGCACGAGACGTCGTTGATGATCGACGCGCCTCGGTCGAGCGCGTAGGCGGCGACCTCGGGGCTCGTCGTGTCCACCGAAACGAGCGCGCGTCGCTCGCGAGCGGCGTGGACGAGCGCGTGCTCGATGCGCGCGATCTGTTCCTGCGGGCTCACGGGTGGAGCGCCGGGCCGGGTCGATTCGCCGCCGATGTCGATCATGTCGGCGCCGTCGGCGAGCAGCTCGTCGACGCGTCGCTTGGCGGCGCTCGGCCGCGCGTAAAGACCCCCGTCGCTGAACGAATCGGGCGTCGCGTTCAAGACCCCCATGAGCAGAATCCTGCGATCGCGTGCTGCCTGATCGAGAACTCTTGTCAAGGGATTCACATCTGACCCCTAGCAAGCTCCGGGCCGTTGGGCAAATCCTGAGAATGCCCGGACAATCACGGAACCGCGTCGAGCCGCTCGGCGCGGCGCTGGCGTGCCGAGGAGGCCGGAGAGCGGGGGCCGCCGCCGGAGTCGTCCTCAGCCCCGTCTTTGCGCTGGCGCTCTTGCGGTCAGTCGTTCGAGCTGTTCATCAACTGGACATACGACGTGGGCGAGACGATGGCTGGCGGTGATCCCTCGTATTCCTCCGGAGAGCACGGCAGCAGTGATTGGATGCAATGGCCCTTCAAGGACTGGGGCGCCGATGTCGTGCTCAACGGCCATGACCACACCTATGAGCGCATCATCGTGAACGGCTCCTATTTCGTGACGGTCTGGGCGGCCGCAGCATCTATTCCTTCGGGTCGGCGGTTTCCGGCAGCCAGAACCCTCATCGACACGTACACGATGAACAAGGCCGTCGTGAGCGACGGGCCGCAAACCCTGCAAGCCGAAGACGCGGCGCTGTCGGGTGCGGTGAAGGCCGCCAACCACGCAGGCTACACGGGATCGGGCTTCGCCGACTACGTCAATCCCAATAACGACTACGTGGAGTGGACCGTGAACGCCACTACCGCGTCCAGCAAGTCGCTGGATTTCCGCTACTCCCTTGCCGCCGCGGCGACGCGCTCTTTGCGCATCACCGTAAACGGCGCGCCGGTGAGCTCGAGCTTGGTCTTCCCGGTGACCTCGAATTGGGATACGTGGAATAAGGTGTCCGTGACCGCGGGCCTGATCGCCGGCGCGAACAAAGTGCGGGCCACCGCTATTGGCAGCAGCGGGCCCAACCTCGATAGTTTGACAGTCCGTTGATCCTTCCATGAAGACGGCCGGAGGCACCCTTCAAGGTTCCTCTGGCCGACGGCGGATTCCGAAGTTGGTTTTGCGCGGGATCCTAGAGTTTCGCCGGGATCCCGCCAGCGCCGTTACGCCGAGCTTCGAGCTCGCAGAGAACACTTCCTCAATGAGACTCCTGTTCTTGATTTGTGGCATCGCGTTCGTCGCCTGCGCTTCGCACACGTGCGGGCACGAAGCGGT
>DATEMX010000409.1:0-4071 GCA_035275365.1 Polyangiaceae bacterium
CGACGACGCACACGACAAACCTGCCACGTTTCATCCGACGCGGGTGGGTCCTCCGCCCGCGGAGAACTAGTGCCGCTTGGCCAAAGTCGTGCCCCGACTTTGGCCAAGCCCGCGCTTCGCGCGGAGGCGGCTTCGCCGCCCGGCACTATCCCTTGGTCTCCGGGGGCTTCGCCCCGCCCCGCCGGGGCAAGCCCGGAACGGGGCCCCACCCCCACGGCACCTCCGGCGCCGATCATCGCGGTGTTCTTAGCTCCTGATCTCTGCCCGGACTTCCGCCGCGCGGTACTACGCCCGTCCCATATTCGAGGCCGAGTCCCCGTAAACGTGCCTGTGCCGGTTTTTCGTCGGAAAGTTTTCCCATGTCGATCCAGTTCCACTCTGCCCTATCGGCTCACTCCTTCGCTGCGGTTGCACGCATCGTGTACGTGCACGGGCACGCGCTCGCAATTCAGCGACGCGCGTGCCGGGGTTCCCGGTAAAGTAAAGGGGTGGTCTTTCGTATGGCGCGCCGGTGAACCGGGGGGCTAAAGTAGTCGGCCCCATGTCCCCTCAAGAGAAGCTGAAGCTGCAGCTCCAAGAGCTGGCGAGTAACCTGTGGTGGTCCTGGAATCCGGACGTCATCCGGTTGTTTCGCGATCTCGATCCGAAACTGTTCCAGGCGAGTAACCACAACGCGTACGCGCTCGTGCAGTCCCTCACGGGTGAACGCGTCGAGCGCCTTTCGGGCGATGCATTCCTGCGCGCGCGTGTGGATCGAGCGCATCGCGAGCTCCGCGACTACGTTTCCGACCCGAAGACATGGGCGTTCACGCACGCGGCGCCGCTTCGCGTTCGGCCTGTGGCGTACCTTTCGGCGGAGTTCGGGCTGCATGAATCGCTGCCGATCTACAGCGGCGGCTTGGGAGTGCTCGCGGGCGACCATTTGAAGAGCGCCTCCGATCTCGGTCTTCCGCTCGTGGCTGTCGGGCTCTTCTACCGAGAGTCGTATTTTCGTCAGCGCCTCGATCGCGAAGGGTGGCAGCACGCCGAATACATTCGCTCGTCGGCAGAGAACTTGCCGGCCTCGCCGGCGCGTCGCCACGACGGCACGCCCGTCGTCGTCGAGGTGCCCCTCTCGTCCAACGAAACGCTGCTCGCGCAAGTCTGGGAAGTGCACGTCGGCCGTACGCGCCTCTTGCTCCTCGACACCGACGTCGACGGCAACAGCGACGAGAGCCGCCAGCTAGCGGCGCGCCTCTACTTCGGCGATCAGCGCATTCGCATTCGCCAAGAGCTCTTGCTCGGCGTGGGCGGTATTCGCGCCCTGCGCGCCGCCGGCGTCAACTGGGGCGTCTTGCACTTGAACGAGGGCCACAGCGCCTTTGCCACGCTCGAATCGACGCGCCTCCGCATGGAGCTCACGGGTGCCGATTTCAAGACGTGCGCCCAAGAGGTCGCGCAGAGCACGGTGTTCACGACGCACACTCCCGTCGACGCGGGGCACGATCGCTTCCCGCCGACCTTGGTCGAGGAGCACCTCGAACCCTTGCGTCAGTCGCTCGGCATCACGCGCGAAGAGTTCGTGGGGCTCGGCCGCATCCGTCCCGAGGACCATACCGAAGCGCTGTGCATGACGGTGCTCGCGTTCAAAATGTCGCGCTGGGCCAACTCGGTTTCGGCGCTGCACGGGCGCGTAACGCGCAAGTCGTGGCAGGTGCTCTGGCCGCACCACCGCGAAGACGAAGTGCCGGTGGGTCACATCACCAACGGCGTTCACGTGCGCACGTGGCTCGCCACGGCGATGCAAGAGCTCTACACGCAGCGGCTCGGAGCCGACTGGCGCGATCGCCTCATCGATCCGCAAATGTGGGCCAAAATTAGCGACGTCCCCGACGCCGAGCTCTGGGAAACGCACCGCACGCTCAAGGCCGACCTCGTGCATTTCATTCGTCGCGTCGTCTCCGATCAGCGCCGCCGCGCAGGCTACCCCGACGAGCTCATTCGCCAAGCCGAAACGGCGCTCGATCCCGACACGCTCACCATTGGGTTCGCGCGACGCTTCGCCACCTACAAGCGCGCCAACCTCATCTTCCGCGACATGGATCGGGTCATCAAGATGCTCACGAGCAGCCAGCGGCCGGTGCAGCTCGTGTTCGCCGGCAAGGCGCACCCCGCCGATCGCCCTGGGCAAGACATCCTCCGGCGCGTGCACGAGGCGACGCTCTCGCCGGAGCTCGCCGGGCGCGTGATGTTCGTCGAAGACTACGACATCAACGTGGGTCGCCATCTCGTTCAAGGCGTCGACGTGTGGCTCAACAACCCGCGCCGCCCGCAAGAGGCGAGCGGAACGAGCGGGCAGAAGGTGCTTTTGAACGGCGGGCTCAACTGCTCGGTCCTGGACGGCTGGTGGGCCGAGGCCTATGACGGACTCAATGGGTTTGCCATCGGCGACAGCACCACGCACGTCAACGTCGACGAGCACGACAGGCGCGACGGCGAAGCCCTCTATCGCGTCCTCGAGAACGAGGTCATTCCACTCTACTATGAGCGCGATGAGCACGACGTTCCGCGCGGCTGGGTGTACCGAATGAAGCGCGCCATCCAAACGCTCGGGTGGCGCTTCAACACCGATCGCATGGTCACCGACTACGCGCGCGAGTGCTACATGCCCGCGGCGGGCGCGTCGATCTGCTCGATGCCCAAATAGCATTGCGGCCGCAGACTCGCGGCGGCAGTCACAGGCTGCGAGCGCCCGGGCTTGTCCGGTGCTCAGAACGTATAGCGGATGGCGACGGCGCCGAGCGCGGAGAGCGCCGAATCGCCGGCGACGGCGCGCGTCAACCCCTGCGCGCTGCGAACCCCGCCATAGAGCGAGAGCGCGTAGTGCGGATCGGCCTGGTACCACTCGATGCCGCCCGTGGCCCCGAAATATCCGTTCATGTTTTCGGCGTCGTAGAAGCCATGGGGCGAAAGGACGTCGCCGCTCACCTTCATCATGCCGAAGTCAAATTGGCCGTAGGCCGACACGCGCTCGTTCAATCCGACGGTGAGGCGCGCTCCGGCGCCGAAAGCGTAGAGCGCGTACCCGCGCGACGTGCTGGTGTAGCGGGTGCTCGTGAAGCCCACGTCGCTCTCGCCGAACACCATGAGCCAGCGAAACGGCTCGTAGCCGAGCTGCACGTGGAGCATCGACGCGGGCGGCGAGATCGTCTTCAACTTCCCGAGGAACACCATCATTCCCAGGCTCGACTCCAAGACGACGCCTTTCTTGCGAGGAGGGGGCGGAGGCACCTCGAGCGCCGAGCCGGCTTTCTCGGGTTTGATCGTACCGGGAGCCTGATCGAGGGCCGCGGCGACGGCCGCCGGATCGTAGTCGGCTTCTTTGGCGTCGCCCGCGGCCCTGGCGGCGGAGACGGTGAGAACGGCGACGCCCAACGTTGCCGAGAAAGCGCTCAATCGCAACACGGCCCTCAGGCTACACGAGGACTCCGGACCTGAACAGGTTGGCCGATTCGCACGGCAATCGCGGCGATGGACGCTCGCCCCGTGTAGGTGCAGATGAGCGGAGCTCAGTCTGGGATGAAGTCTTTGCGCGTGGCGATGGAGACGAGGGGCAGCCCCGCCGCGCGGATGGCCTCGCCGCCGCCTTCGAGGCGATCGACGAGCGCCACGACGCCGACTACTTTGACGCCTGCCTGGCCGAGCTTGTCGACCGCTTTCAGCGTGGAGCCGCCGGTCGTGATGACGTCTTCGAGCACGACGGCCGGCATCCCCGGTGCGATGGCGCGGTCGCCCTCGACGAGCCGTTTGGAGCCGTGATCTTTTTGCTCTTTGCGGACGTAGAGCGCGGGGAGGGGACGGCCTTTTTGAAAGCTGACGAGGGAGACGGCGCTCGCGAGCGGGCACCCTCCGAGCTCCACGCCGGCCACAGCTTCACAAGCCGGAAGTCGAGCGAGCGCTTCGAACATCAGCTCTCCGACGAGCGCATGACCTTCGGCCGTGAGAATGGTCTGCTTGCAGTCGATGAAAAAGTCGCTCTCGCGACCGGATGCGAGGATGACCTTCTTGCGCTCGAACGAGCGCTCGGCGAGA
>DATEMX010000410.1:0-10103 GCA_035275365.1 Polyangiaceae bacterium
CGCCGGACACGGCGAAGGCGCCGGCCAAGCCCCAAAAGTCCGGACCGAAGCGGCCTGGGTCCGGTATCCCCGCACGCAAAGTCATCCGCGGCCTCGTGTGGGCGCGGCGTTTCGTGCAAGTCGCCTCGCTCGGCCTCTTCATGTTCTTGCTCGTGGAGACGACGTTCCGCGGTTCGTTCGCCGCCAAGGCCGACACCGTCGTGCGCATGCCGTACCCGGTCGAAGGCTTCTTGCTCGCCGATCCGTTCGTGACGGCGATGACGTTCCTCGCGACGCACACCGTCTATCGCGGCCTCTTGTGGTCCGTCGCGCTGCTCGGCCTCACGCTCGTCTTCGGACGGGTATTTTGCGGCTGGATCTGCCCCTTCGGAACGCTCCACCACTTCTTCGGCTGGATATTCCCTTCGCGCTACGGGCGCGGCAGCGCGCGCGTCTCGGCCAATCACACGCACGACTACCAGCGCGTGAAGTACTACTTGATGTACGCCTTCCTCGCGGCGTCGCTGGCCGGGAGCGCCATCGGCGGCCTCTTCGACCCCATCTGCATTTGCGTGCGAGCCATCGGCCTCGCCGTGCTGCCGGCGGTTCAATACGTCGGCAGCCATGGCCTCGGGTTCGCGTCGAGTCTGAACGAGCGCCACGTGCAATTCGCCGCCGACGGCACGCAAGACTTTCTCGCGCGCGCCGTCTGGCAAAGCAAACAGTTCTATTTCCACCAGACCTGGTTCATCGCCTTTTTGCTCATCGCCACGCTGTTCATGAACCGCTTCATCCCGCGGTTCTGGTGCCGCGTGCTCTGTCCCCTCGGCGCGTTCCTCGGCGTCTTCGCGCGCTTCGCGTTGTTCGGCATGGAGAAGGATCACGCGAAATGCACCGACTGCAACCTCTGCCTCGTGCACTGCCAGGGCGCCGACAGCCCGCAGGGCGGCGTGAAGTGGCGGCAGGACGAGTGCCACATGTGCATGAACTGCGAGACCGCGTGCCCCGAAGACGTGATCAAGTTCCGCTTCTTGCCGGGCCGCAAGGGCACGACGACGGTCCCTGACACCGGTCGGCGCACCGCGCTCGCCTCGATCGCCGCGGGCGCATTTGCGATCCCGGCGGCTCGCACGGCCGATTCGCTGGACGCCAACTACGACTCACGCGTGATCCGGCCGCCGGGAGCCGTCGAAGAGCGCGCCTTCCTCGAGCGCTGCATTCGTTGCGCCGAGTGTATGAAGGTTTGTCCCAACAACGCTCTGCACCCGGCCTTCTTCGAGGCGGGCATCGAGGGGCTGTGGACGCCGATTCTCATCGCGCGCATCGGCTACTGCGAACCCTCTTGCGTGCTCTGCGGGCAGGTGTGCCCCACCGGCGCCATCCAAAAGATCACCGAGCGAGAGAAGCTCGGCACCGGCGTCGCCCCGGTGAAGATCGGCACGGCGTTCTACGATCACGGCCGATGCCTGCCCTGGTCGATGCAGACCCCGTGCATCGTGTGCGAAGAGTTTTGTCCGACCTCCCCGAAGTCGATTTGGGTCGAAGAGGTCGAGGCCCAAGTGCGCTCGGCGGAGCCGGGTCCGAACGGCGAGCCGCCCGCGATGAAGACGGTGAAGCTCCAACGGCCGCACGTCGATCCAGCGCTCTGCATCGGCTGCGGCGCATGCGAGAAAGTGTGCCCCGTGCAAGATCGCCCGGCCGTCTACGTGACGAGCATCGGCGAAACACGCAGCAAGACGAACGTGATTTTGCTCGAAAACACCAACTACAACTCGCCCGGCTGACCCGCGCACGCCGTGCTCACCGCGGGTTCCTCGGCGAGGCGCCGGCGCGGCGCGGGTGATGCTGGCGGCTCGTTCGGTCCGAACCAAGTGATTCCGACAGCCTGATGCACGTCGCCGGCCTCGCACCTTGGCCCACATCGACGACCGAATGCATTGCCTCTGCTCGTCGCACCGAGCGGCAGTAGGGGACGATCGACGGCCCTCCCGCTACGACGAGACGAACGATGGCTCGCGCATCGGCGTCACCGCCGCGCCCCACGTGTCGCGACGAAGGCGAGAATGTGACGCGCGCGATCTCGCGTCCGATGATGGCGCTGGGAGCGCGAGGAGAACAAGCAGGCGCGCCGGAGCGCCACCTAAAGTCTTCGGCGACGTAGCCGTCAATAGGGGGGAGTCGAGAAAGTCATGAC
This sequence comes from Polyangiaceae bacterium, assembly GCA_035275365.1. Lineage (GTDB taxonomy): Bacteria > Myxococcota_A > Polyangia > Polyangiales > Polyangiaceae > DASWDH01. The sequence goes on from DATEMX010000410.1 coordinate 2,174, forward strand.
CACCTCCGTCACCGCCAAGGCAGAGCTTCTCGACTTGCTCCTTGAGGCGACCAACGACGGCATCGTCGACTGGAACCTCGTTACCGGCGACGTCACCTACAACCCGCGCTGGAAACACGTTCTCGGCTTCGACAGCGAAGAGTTCACCGAGTTCAACGAACACCCGAACCTCTGGCAAGAGCTCCTTCACCCCGAAGACTCCGCCGCCACGTTGAAGTCGCTGAAAGATCACCTCGAGCAAAACTGGCCTTTTTCGATGACGGTGCGAATGCGGCACCGATGTGGGGGCTTCCGTCACATCCTCTGCCGAGGCGCGGCCCACCGAGACGCCGACGACAAGCCCCTGCGGATGGTGATCGTGTTCGCCGACATCGACGAGCGCATCCGCGTCGAAGAGCAGCAGCGCGCGCTCGCCGCCGCCGTCCCCGACACCATCTTTCGAGCCCGCGCCGACGGAATGATTTTGGCGCTGAAGCGGGGTACCGAGCGGCCAGGCTCGCCGTTCTTGGCGCTCGTCGAAGGGCAAACGCTGAAAGACTGCCTTCTGCACGAGGCACACCGAAAGAAGCTCGAACAAGCCTTGGCCTTGAACGGAACGTCGGCCGAGAGCGGTGCGAAAAATTTCGAGCTGACGACGGCGGGCGACGACGGCTCCCCCATGTGGCACGAGATCCGAGTCGTTCGCAGCAGCGAAGACGAGTCCATCTGCATCGTCCGCGACATGACCGACCAGCGGGCCCTCGAGCAGCGCCTCTTGCAATCGCAAAAACTCGAAGCGATCGGACACTTGGCGGCGGGCGTCGCCCACGAGATCAATACGCCCATCCAATTCATCGGCAGCAACCTGCACTTCGCCGAAGAGGCCGTGGTGGCGCTCCTCTCGCTCATCGACGCCCTGAAGGGCATCGTCGAGAGCGGCATCGACGCCCCCCTCGACGCGAGCGCGAGGGAACAGATCCAGGCGCTCGAAGAGACCGCCGACCTCGAGTATGCGCGAACGGCATTGCCCACCGCTGTCACGCGCTCACTCGTCGGCGTCGATCGCGTCGCCACGATCGTTCGAGCCATGAAGAGCTTTGCCCACCCGGGCAGCCACGAGCTGGCGCCGACGGATTTGAAGGGCTTAATCGAGAGCACCGTAACGGTGGCGACCAACGAGTGGAAGTACGTGGCAGACGTCGAGCTCAAGCTCGACGCCTCGATGCCCCTCGTGAGCTGCATCGGCAGCGAGCTAAACCAGGTGATTTTGAACCTCATCGTCAACGCCTGCCACGCGATCTCCGATGTCGTGCAGGACAGCGGCAACAAGGGGCTCATCGTCATCGAAACCTGCCAGGGGCCGTCGTATGCGGAGATTCGCATCACCGACTCGGGCACGGGCATCCCCGAGCACGCGCGGTCGAAGGTCTTCGATCCGTTCTTCACGACCAAGACGGTGGGCAAGGGCACGGGGCAAGGGCTCTCGATGGCACACGCGTGCATCGTCGGGCGGCACAAGGGCACCCTTCATTTCGAAACGGAGATAGGCCGGGGTACGACCTTCTTCATTCGGTTGCCTCTCAACGGAGCCGTTCGGCAAGCTACTGTAGAGCTTCGATCATGAACAAGAAGATCCTCATTGTGGACGACTCCGCGACCATCCGACGCTCCGTGATCCAGACACTCGAGCCGGCAGGGTTCGAGGTTCTCACGGCGTGCGACGGCCTTTCGGGCATCGCCAAGCTCCAGAGCACCCCCGACCTGAGTCTGGTCATCCTGGACCTCAACATGCCCGGGCTCACGGGCATCGGCGTGCTCGAACGGCTCCGCGACGAAAAACATCAATCGCCGCCCATCGTCATGATGACGACCGAGGTGGCGCCGTCACAGATCGAGCGCGCCAAGCAGGCCGGCGCGCTCGCGTGGGTGGTCAAACCGTTCAAGCCCGATCAGCTCGTGGCCATGGCGAAGAAGCTGACGACGCCGAGAGTCAAAGCACCGGCCTGACAGCAGCGTGCGAGGAATTCGGCCACGCTAGCGATCAGGTCGCGATAGGGGCGGGTGCGTCGACCGGCAAGGCTTGGGGGGGGACGGACGCGACGGGCGATTCGGCAGCCGGCTCCGGCGAGCGCGCCGCGTTGGCACCAGCGAGCTTGATGATCCGCAGAAACGCGAGCACGCGAATGATCGGGTAGGTGGGGTCGACCTCGAACCAGCGCGACGCGAAGTTGGGCGACATCGAGCGGGCATGATGATTGTTCTGAAAGAGCTCGCCCCAAGTGACGAAGTCGAAGATGAGGGTGTTTCTCGACTTATCGCCGTGCGGCGTCTCGAAGTTGCGATAGCCGATCATGTGACCGCAGTAGTTGACGATCGCGCCGTGAATCGGCCCCATGATGTAGTGGATGGGCAAGAGGAGGAAGTAGGCCCAGTGGGGGGCGAACGCCATGTAGAAGAGGGTATAGGCCGTGCCGAACGCGATGCGCGATGGCCAGCCATTGAAGAACCTGTCGACCGCCGGCCACTCGGGATAGCCTCCCTCGAAGCGCGCCTCGGGCTGGATGGTACGGCGGCCGATGCCTTCGTAGCGCTCCTTCGTTTGCCACATCATCTTGCCGATGCCCTTGTAGACGTGCGGTGAGTGCGGGTCTTTCGCGGTGTCGCTATAGGCGTGGTGCTCGCGATGCAAGATGGCGTACGGCCGCGGGATGAGGAAGCTCGATCCTTGCGAGACCGCCGTCAGCAAGTGGAAGAACCGCTCGACCCCTTTGCTCATCGTGAACATGCGATGGGCGCCGTACCGGTGCAGGTAGAAGGTCTGGCAAAAGATCGTGAGCGAGTAGTGAACCACGAAGAAAACGATGATGGGGAGCATGTAAAGAAGCAGGGTAACCGGCCTCTGTCAGCGCCACGTCGTGCGATTGTCAGAATTTGGTCACGACCGCGGGCCGCCGTGTTTCGGTCGCATTTCGAACACTTACGGAAACGCGAACAGCTAGGCGGGCGTGCGCCTGATGCTCCTGCCACAGACGTGCGGCAGCAGGGTTAGTTGATGGGGCCGGGCTGCGTTGCGCAACCGATGAGCACCTTCAACGAACTGCCCTCGGCGGCCTTCAACGGATCGCACGACGCAGGACAGAGCGTGATCTTCGACGGCGCCGTGTTGTTGTCGTAGAACCACCCGCCCGGCGCGCCGCAGGCGGCAAGGTCGGCGACCTTGCCCACGAACTGCGTCATCCCGTTGGCACCGACTTTCACCTCGACGTTGACTTGTCCGAAGTCGAGGGCTTTGCCGCCGTTCTTGGGGATGGTGTAGTCGCAGGTGATGGCGCCGGAGATTTGCTTCAGCGCCGCGGTGAGCTGCGCGGCCACGTTGCCCGTCGCGGGGAAGTAAGGGGTCGCGTTGCCCGAGCCGGCGAGGGCGATCTCGTTGAGGCTCTGCGTTGCGCCCAAGCCGACCACGTAGGTCTTGATCTGCGGCGCGGGCATTCCCAGGAACGCGGCGGTCGCCAGCGCCGAGGCCGCGGGGATGTTGTTACCCTGGCAGCCTTGTGGAATGCCGTCGGTTACGAGCACGACGGCAGCCGAGCGCCCCGTGGTGGTCGCGGTGTAGGTTCGCGCGTAGGTGATGGCGCCCGTGAGCGCCGGTACCGTGGGCGTGCCGCCAGCGGGCATTTGGCCCGCAATAGCGTCGGAGATGGCCTTCGCGTTGCCCGGTAGCGGCGCGATGGCCACGGCCGGCCGCGCGTAGTCGGCGGCGTTGCAGGAAATGCCTCGCCCGCTGCCCTGCCCGAAGAAGCCAATGCCGACGCCGATGCCAGCGCTCGTCGGCGAGGAGACGAACGCGTTGATCGCCGCAGAGACGGCCACCCAACGATTGTTGGGGGGGACGGGGGTATTGTCGGGGACACTCGAGCAACCGTCGTCGGTTGCGTCGCACTGCATCGATCCGGACTTGTCGAGCATGATGAAGATGTCGACGGGGATGGCCGTCGAGTCTTGCGCTTGTGCCGCGCAAGCCGCATCGCCGAAGATGCCGCTGCCCCCCGAGGATCCCGACCCCCCCGACCCTGATCCCGTGCCGCCAGGATTGCCTGCACCCGAGCTCAGTGTGGTGACGCCCGAGCCCGAGCTCGCCGTGGTGACGCCCGAGCCCGAGCTCGGTGTGCCGCCCGAGGCGTTCGTGCCGGTGCTGCCGAAGGTGCTCTCCTCGCTGCCACCGCATGCTCCGAAGTAGGCCGAAGCAACACCGATGGAGAGACAGACCGTCGAAACGAATTCAAACTTCATGGTGACTCCGGGCTGGCGGTTCGAACCTTCATGGATATTTGGGGTGATCGAACGGCCAAAATCGGTCACCCCGTGGGACGTTTTGGGTTGGGAGCGCACCGAATTCCCAAAAAATATGCATACAGGACGGAAAGTTACGCAAGTGCTGGCTTTTTCTTTCGTCGACGATCCGGCCGGCGAGCGCTCCCCCGGCGAGCCGAGATCGAGCGGGTATGTAGGCGCTCTCCGGCAAGAATGTATGCCTACGGCAAGGCCCGGCGCTCGAAGTGGCTGCCGCGAGTGTCGCGCCAGAAAATCCACATGGCACCTTGTCGATCGACGTCCAGGGCAATGTCTTTGATGTAGGCAGCCTCCGCAAGGATGCACTTGGGTTGGAACTCGCCGGAAGGCCCGAGATTTCCCACTTCGAGGACGCGCGACGCGTCCTCCGATGTGCCCGTGGGGCGCGCCCGCGCCACGCGAATCGGGGTAACGCCTCGCGTGGCGGCGATGGACGCCGGATCGATGCCGTTAGGGTAGGTCGACCAGGCGACGGGTTCGTACTCCTTGGGCGGGTCGGAGATCCGAATCACCGCCATCCCGAAGCTCTCGGCGGAGTCCGACACGGCGAGCAAAGCGAAGAGCGAGCCCTCTTTGTCGATCGCCAACGACCCTGAAGTATGTCGCTCGGCGGCACCGCCCACGAAGACGACGGCGTCGCGGCCGAGCTCCAGGTTGCCGCCCCTCACCTTGACGACGCGCGCGTGGGCCGGCGTCATGGCGACGCGCGCGTCGACGATGAGCGCGACGACGGCGTCGCCGCGCGCTGCCAGCTCGACCGAGGTCGCGCCGCTTCCGTCTTCGGAGAGCCGCATGGGAGCAGCGTCGTCGAGTAACATTTTCGCCTCCCGAACTTGTCCTTCGCTCGTCGTGACTTCGTCGATGTAGGCCACGACCACGTGGCCGTCGCCGATGACCGCTGCGCTGACGGGCGTGCCCGCACGGCTCTTCGCGACGACGACGTCATCCTCGCCACTGCCGCGCGTACGATGGATGGCGCCGCTCGGATCGGGGCAATAGACGACGCCCCCAGCGGCGGCACACCCCGGAAGGACCGTCTTGGGCGGCATCGGAACGTCGCGCACACCGGCATCCGGTTTGAACGGTGCGTCGCTGAAGACAGGACGGCCTTCGTCGTTGAAGACCAGCTCGGCGATTTCTGCCGCACCTGCGCGCACGAAACGAACGGCGCCGGGGCCACCTGCCGTCTGCATGACGGCAGGTCGAAGCAGCTTGCACGCGCCAGCGCCCGCATCGGCCGACAAGATCGTCGTGGATGTGGCATTCGACATGGGGCGGGCGTCACTCGCGGCGTCGGGCAGCGCTTGCGTCTTCACGGCCAGATCGGCGCGGTTCGCGCGCGCCGCGTCGACCAACGAGACGTCGGTCGTAGGCGGTGCTGGCTTGCTTTGGCACCCAGCCGGGACCGCGAACATACCGGCAACACCCGCGATCGCCACCGACTCTGGTAAGAAGCGACGCATGATGTCGGGTCGGAACGCGTCTCGCAGGTTCATGATCGAAAGAACAACGGTGCGGAAGGTGCCGCCGGTCGCGCGTAGAGCGTGGCTTCTGCTTCTTGCAGGTTGTGCCGGCGCCGGCGGCGCTTCGCCGACGAGTCTTTCTGCCACGGCAGCGCCCCCGGCGGCAATCGTAGGCGCCCCTGCCGAAGATGCCGGCCGCCCCGAACCCCACGACGCCAATCCGTCGAACGACGCCGGCTCGTCGAACGTCGCCGCGACCCTTGTCGACCGGTCGAGCGACAAGGGCAACGCCGATCGCGTCGCCGACGGAGCGTGCCCCACCGACATGGTTCTCATCGACGGAGACTATTGCACGAACCTCGAGATGACCTGCCTCAAGAGCACTTATGCCCCGCAGAACAAGAAGACCATCTGCTGGGACTTCAAGGAGCCCACCGTGTGCATCGGCCCCAAGGAGCACAAGCGCTTTTGCATCGACAAATACGAATATCCGAATCGACAGGGCGAACGACCCCGCGTCATGCTGAACTTTCCGCAAGCCCAACAGGTTTGCGCCGACCAAGGCAAGCGCATCTGCACGGAGACCGAATGGACAACCGCGTGTGAAGGCCCCGCTTACAAGCCGTACCCCTACGGCTACCACCGCGATCCCAAGATTTGTAACGGCGACCAGCAGTATCCGTTCCCCGATTTGAAGAAGGCTTTCTCGAAAGACCCCGCGCTCTATGGTCCCGAGCTAGCTCGGCTCTATGCGGGTGTGCCTTCGGGTTCCCAGCCGCAATGCGTGAGCGACTACGGCGTCTACGACATGCCCGGCAACGCCGACGAACTCGCCGCCTCGGAGACCTTCGGCGAGCGCAGCCCCTTCGACAGCGTGACGACCGGGGGCCCCTGGCTCGAGGGCGTGCGAAACCAATGCCGGCCCAAGATCTACACGCACAACGAAGGCTTCGCTTATTACTACCTGAGCTTTCGCTGCTGCGCCGAGACGGACAAGAAGCCGAGCGACCCGCGCTCACCAAAACAGATCAAACGCAACGAACCATGGCGCAGAGTCCCCGTGCCGCCTCAGATTTCGCCGCCGACGAAATAACGTCGCCGAGGTGTTCGCTTCGCCCCCCGGTTATCGCGGCCCGCCTCGCCGTGGTGGCGAGGGCCGAACAGCCGTCAGTGGTGGTGATGGCCGTCCGGACCGTGCGGGTGTCCGTGAGAGCGTTCTTCGGCGCTTGCGGCGCGTACCGCGAGCACCTCAACCTCGAAATGGAGAGTCGCTCCGGCGAGGGGATGGTTGGCGTCGATTTCGATTTCGGTATCGCTCATCCCGACAACCCAGACGGGCATGGGCTTGCCGCGCGGGCCCTCCGCCAAAAACTCCATGCCCACTTCGACGTCGACGTCGTCGGGGAACGAATCCCTGGGAACCTTCTGCGAACCGCCGACGCGCTTGCCGTACCCGTCTTCTGGACTCACGACGACCGCGAGCTTGTCACCGACGGAGCGGCCGCCCATCTTCTTCTCGAGGCCGGGGACGATGTTGTTCGCGCCGTGCAGGTAGTCCATACCTTCGTCGCCGGACTCATCGAGAAGCTTTCCGTCCTCGCCGGTGAGGCGATATTTGATGGTGACGACTTTTCCCTTCTCGACTTGATTCGGTTCGCTCATGAAAACGCTCCTAGCATAGGCGGACTCGTCGAATCCGACGAGCACGGTCTTTTGCGCTACCAAAATGGGGCGCTTTATCATCTTTCCGTCAGCGGCAAGCAAGCGCAGCTTGGCCGCATCGTCGAGCTTGGCGATGCCATCCTTTCCGAGGCGCGCTACGAGGGCGCGATAGCTCTGCCCGCTCGTGTTGAACCACTTCGAGATCGGCAAACCGCTCCGGGCGACGAGCTCCTCGAGATCGGAAACCGACGGCGGCCGAACGACGATAGGCACGCTCTCGTAACCTACGCCGTTTCGCTCGAGCCACTGTTTGGCTTTGCGGCAAGTGCTGCACGCGGCGTACTCGAACAAGGTCACCGGCGCATGATTTTTCGGCGGGGTCTCCGGCGGCGACATTCGGTTGGCCTTTACCTCGACAGCCGAAAGAGGAATAGTGAAAATCAGCTACCCATGAACAATGCCCTGAGGCTAGAGCG
>DATEMX010000411.1:0-2522 GCA_035275365.1 Polyangiaceae bacterium
TCGAGATCCGCGAGCAGAGCCGCAAGATTCCGGACGTCCTCGCCGCCATCGCCAGTGCCGACAAACGCCCCGTGGTGACCTGGATCGAAGCTGACCGCGCGAACTTCGCCGGTACCGTGAAGAGCCTCCCCGTTCGCGAAGAGCTGAACGAGCCGGCCATCCGAGAGCAGTACGTCGTCGAATATTACTCCCGATAAACAGGCTACCTAGAGAGAAAGTAAGCGGGCAGACCGCGGACCATTCGGGCGGAGTTGTTCTTCCCAGTGATCGAGCCGGTCGCGCAAACCCTGAAAGAAATGGAGAACGAGAACATGTCTCTTGCCATGACCAGCCGTAACTGGCGCGACCTCATCCGGCCGAAGGGCATCACCATCGAGGCCGAGACGGCCACCGACTTCTACGGCAAGTTCACCTGCGAGCCGCTCGAGCGTGGTTTCGGCATCACCGTCGGCAACTCCCTCCGCCGCGTTCTGCTCTCGTCGCTTCAGGGTGCCGCCATCACCGCCATCCGCGTCGACGGCGCTCTTCACGAGTTCACCACCATCCCCGACGTCGTCGAGGACGTGACCGACATCATCATGAACCTCAAAGAGGTCGTGCTGAAGGCCGCCACGCCGAAGACCTACACGGTGCGCATCGCGAAAGAGGGCCCCGGCCCCGTCTACGCGAAGGACATCCAACTCACCGAAGGGCTCAGCGTGCTGAACCCCGATCACCTCATCGCCACGCTCGACAAGAAGGGCCCGTTGTCGATGGAGCTCACGGTCAACGTGGGCCGCGGCTACGTCCCCGCCGAGCGCAACAAGACGGCGACGATGCCCATCGGCACCATCCCCATCGACGGCCTCTTCAGCCCGATCCGCAAGGTGAATTACATCGTGCAGAACGCGCGCGTGGGTCAGGTCACCGACTACGACAAGCTCACGCTCGAGGTGTGGACCAACGGTTCGGTCAAGCCGGCCGACGCCCTCGCCTTCGCCGCGAAGATCCTGAAAGAGCAGCTCTCGATCTGGATCAACTTCGAAGAGACGGAAGACACGTCGTACGCCGCTCCCGGCGGCGAGGACGAGCCGCTCAACGACAACCTGTTCCGCTCGGTCGACGAGCTCGAGCTCTCGGTTCGCTCGGCCAACTGCCTGCAGAACGCCAACATCACCTTGATCGGCGAGCTCGTACAGCGGACCGAGCAGGACATGCTGAAGACCAAGAATTTCGGTCGCAAATCCTTGAAAGAGATCAAAGAGATCCTCGGCAGCATGGGGCTGTCGCTCGGGATGAAGATCGATAGCTGGCCCCAGATGCTCGAGCGCTGGAAGGCCCAGCAGAACGCGAACTAGGCGGAGTCTGCCCGATGCGACACCTCAACGCTGGCCGGAAGTTCGGCCGTAATACCAGCCATCGCCGAGCGATGTTTCGCAACCTCGCGGCGAACCTCATCGCTCACGAGCGGATCGAGACCACCGACGCCAAGGCCAAGGAGCTGCGCCGCGTGGCAGAGCGGCTCCTCACCAAGGCCATTCGCCTCGGCGAAGTCGCCTACACCAAGGCCGACGCCCTCAAGCCCGAAGATCGCGCCAAGCGCCTGCACGCACAGAGGCTCGTGGGTGCGTTCATTCCGCGCTTCGGTACCCGCGTCGAAGGCGGCGAAACGAAGAAGGTCGACCTCGTCGAGAAGGTGTTCGTCGATCTCGCCAAGCGCTTCAAGGGCCGCGCCGGCGGCTATACGCGCATCGTGAAGGTCGGTCCGCGCCGCGGCGACAACGCGCCGATGTCGATCATCGAGTTCGTCGGCGAGCTCGGCTCGAAGGAACCGGCCGAGGCCGGCGGCGACGAAAGCCCCAAAAAGTCCAAGAAGGCGACTTCGAAGAAGGCCACCGCGGCGTCACCTGCCGGCGGTGGCGCGAAGACCGAGTAGCATCACCGCTGTTTTAGCGATGCCCGTCATCGAGCCGAAAGCACAAGACGACAAGCTGCACCGTATTCGCCACTCGCTCTCGCACGTGATGGCGCAGGCGGTGCAATCGCTTTTCCCCGGCACGAAGCTCGGCTTCGGACCGGCGATCGACGACGGGTTCTACTACGACTTCGTCTTCTCGAAGCCGGTGAGCGATTCCGATCTCGCCGCCATCGAGACCAAGATGCGCGAGATCATCGCCGCCGGGCAGACGTTCTCCCACGAAGACATGGCGCTCGACGCCGGCATGTCGACCATCCAAGAGCGCATGGGCGAGCCTTTCAAGGCCGAATACGCCGATGAGATCGCCAAGAAGCGGGGGCTCGCGACGCTGAGCTTTTACAAGAACGGCCCCTTCCTCGACATGTGCGAGGGGCCGCACGTGCCCTGCACGAGCGATCTGCCGAGCGACGCCTTCAAGTTGCACAGCATCGCGGGCGCCTATTGGCGCGGCGACGAGAAGAACCAGATGATGACGCGCATCTACGGATACGCGTTCAACTCGAAGGTCGAGCTCGACGAATACGTCGCCGCCGTCGAGCAAGCCAAGCAGCGCGATCACCGCAAG
>DATEMX010000412.1:0-3316 GCA_035275365.1 Polyangiaceae bacterium
CGTTTTTGGCCCTCTTGGTGTGCGCGGCGGAAGGGCTCTCGGCCCGTCGGTTCGCCGAGTACCTCTCGCTCGGCGAGGTGGCCGACGCGGAGGACGAGGGTGCGCCTCCAGGTCCAAGGCCCGCCGCGGAGCGATATGTGCCTCCCGATCAAGACTCCGTGCCTGGCTCGATTCTGCGAGCGGCTGGCGCCGACGCCGAGGCGGAGCCAGAGCCGGACGACTTGCCCGATCCGCCTGGCGAAACCAAGGCGACCGTCCACGGAACGCTGCGAGCGCCGCGGCTCTGGGAGCGACTGCTCGTCGACGCGGCCGTCATCGGAGGCCTGCCGCGATGGGAGAAGCGCCTCGAAGGCCTTCGCAACAAGCTCGTGGACGATCGGCGAGAGGCAGCGCGCGACGACGCGGCGGGGGGAGCGGTGCTGCGTTTAACGGGTGACATCGAAGCGCTCGATCGACTCCGGTCGTTTGCGCTGCCGCTGCTTGCCGATCTCGAAGCGCTCGGAAGGTTCGACGGAACGTGGGGCGACTGGCTCGACAAATTGACGGCGCTGGCGACGCGCGCGCTGCGCCGGCCCGAGCGCGTGCTCGCCATCCTCCACGAGCTGTGGCCCATGGCGGATATCGGGCCCGTCGATCTCACCGAGACGCGGCTCGTCCTTGAGCAGCGCCTCTGCGATCTCGTGGTGCGGCCGTCAGAGCGGCCGTTCGGTCGCGTCTACGTCGCCTCGGTCGAAGAGGCGCGCGGCCTTTCGTTCGACGTGGTGTTCGTGCCGGGTCTCGCCGAGAGGCTCTTTCCGCAAAAGGTCACCGAAGATCCCATCTTGCCCGATCGCGAACGCGTGAAAGCCGGCGCGAGCCTTCGCACCAACGCCGATCGCTCCGCCTCCGAGCGGCTCATGCTTCGAATCGCCGTGGGCGCGGCGCAAAAGCGCCTCATTCTCTGTTATCCGCGCATCGACATCGAGCAGTCGCGCCCCCGCACACCTTCGTTCTACGGCCTCGAGGTGTTGCGCGCCGCCGAAGGTACGCTGCCGGGGTTCGACGAGCTCGCGCGCCGCGCCGAGCGCTTCGGGGGAGCGCGGCTCGGGTGGCCCGCTCCCGCGCGTCCCGGCCAGGCCATCGACGCGGCCGAGCACGATCTCGCGCTGCTCTCGTCGATCTTGGAGCGGCCCCCCGCCGAGACGGTCGGCATGGCCCGCTATCTCCTGAAGGCCAACACGCACTTGGAGCGCGCCCTTCGATTTCGAGCGCGTCGCTGGATCAAACCGTGGACCCGCGCCGACGGCCTCGTCCTCGAGGCGCGCGTGGCGGGTCGGGACGATCCCGACGCGCTGGCCAGGCCCGCGCTGGCGGCTCATGAGCTCTCGGCGCGCTCGTTTTCGCCGACGGCGCTGCAGAATTACGCGATGTGCCCGTACAAGTTCGTGCTCTCCGCGTTGCACAAGCTCGCGCCGCGCCAAGAGCTCCACCCGCTCGAAGAGCTCGATCCGCTGCAGAAGGGATCGCTCATCCACGAGGTAGAGTACAGGCTCCTCGGAAAGCTACGCGAAAAGGACCTCTTGCCGGTGACGTCGGAGACGCTCGGTCGCGCCCGGGCCGAGCTCGACGGCGTGCTCGACAAGGTGGCCGCGGAATACAAAGACAATTTGGCGCCCGCCATCGCGCGGGTGTGGGAAGACGGCATCGCCTCGATCCGGGCTGATTTGAGAGAGATGCTGCGCCGAGCGACCGAAGAAAGGACCTGGGTGCCCACGCACTTCGAGCTTTCGTTCGGGCTCCCCGATCGGCGCAATCGCGATCCGAGCAGTGTCGACGAAGCGGTCGCTCTCGACTGCGGCATCCAGCTCCGCGGATCGATCGATTTGGTGGAGCAGCGCATCGGTGGTGCCCTCCGAGCCAGCGACTACAAAACGGGCAAGGCCCGCGCCAACGAGGGCACCATCATCGGTGGCGGTGAGACGCTGCAGCCGGTGCTCTACGCCCTCACCTTGGAAAAACTCTTTCCGACGGCGCGTATCGAGGCGGGCCGCCTCTACTACTGCACCTCGAACGGCGAGTTCAAGGCGGTGTCGATCCCGCTCGACGATGAAGCTCGAGGCGCAGCCGACCTCGTCGCCAAGACCATCGGCGGTGCGGTCAAGAGCGGCTTCTTGCCCGCCGCGCCGGCGGCGCGAGGCTGCGAGTGGTGCGACTACAAGGCCGTCTGCGGGCCCTACGAGGAAATGCGCACGAGCAAGGTGAAGCGCCAAGACAAGCTCACGGCGCTCCACCAATTGAGGAAGCGCGTATGAAAACGCTGGCCGACGAAGCCGCGCGGCGCCGCATTCAGTGCGATCTCGACACGACGCTGGTCGTCGAGGCAGCGGCGGGTACCGGCAAGACCACGGAGCTCGTGGGCCGCGTCCTCGCTCTCTTGCGCAGCGGGCGCGCCAGCCTCTCGCGCCTCGTCGCCGTGACGTTTACTGAGAAGGCCGCCGGAGAGATGAAGCTTCGGCTCCGCACCGAAATCGAGAAAGCGCGCAACGCCGCGGCGGCCCTGCCCGAGGAGCGAGCGAGGCTCGATCAAGCGCTCGCCGAGCTCGAAGAGGCACGCATCGGTACCATCCACGGATTTTGCGCCGACCTCTTGCGCGAGCGCGCGGTCGAAGCCAAGGTCGACCCGCTCTTCGAAGTCGCCGCCGAAGACGACACCGAGCGGATCTACGGCGAGAGCTTCGAGCGCTGGTTCCAGACGATGCTCGCCGATCCGCCGGAAGGCGTAAGGCGCGTTCTTCGACGCCGCTCGCGCGATCGCGACGCGCTCGGGCCGCGATTGGTGCTGCGGCGCGCTGGCATCGATCTCATCGAGCAGCGCGACTTCGACGCGCCCTGGCGGCGCGATTCCATAGACCGCGAAGGCTCCATCGACGCCGCCGTCGCTCGCCTCTTCGAACTGGCCGCCTTCGTGTCGCAGGCCGACGCCAAAGACGATTACCTCGTGCAAAACCTCGCCCACGTGCGGCGGTTCGTGTCGGAGGTCGAGGCCAAGGAGGCCGTACGCGGCGGCGAGCGCGACTACGACGGGCTCGAAGCCGAGCTGCGCGATCTCATCCGCGGCAAGCCCGGAAAGAGCTGGAATTGGAAGGGCAACTCGCGCGGCTTCCGCAACGCTGCCGTGCGAAAAGAAGTGCTCGCGCGGCGCGACGGCTTGCGTGAAGATCTCACCAAGCTCCTCGAAGACCTGGACGCCGATCTCGCGGCGTGCCTGTGGGCTGAGCTGACGCCGCTCATCAAAGCCTACGAAGAGCTGAAGCGGCGCGCGGGCAAGCTCGACTTT
>DATEMX010000413.1:0-2501 GCA_035275365.1 Polyangiaceae bacterium
GTGCGGGCGGGCTCGACAAAGCTCGGATCTCCGGCGCCGCCAGAACCGCCACCCCCTTGCGAAGCTTTTCGGCTGCGCTACGCGCTTCCTGAGTGAGAAGCCAAGTCAGCTCTTGCCGTGTGAGCCTGTCGCTGTGCAAGGTTTCATCGCCTTTCCCGAGCAGGGGGCATTCTGCCAGAGTCCTCGTTCCATCGCTACGCTCTCGCGTCACCCTTCGCGCGACTGGGTCAGATCTTGGCTCTGTCCGATCGCGATCAGCAATTGCCGCGTGGTGGTCCGACCCAATAGCGCTGGGCGCGCTCTTTGGTGGTACTTGCGCTACCATGCCGCACCTCATGCCCCGACTCTGCGCCTTTGCGTTGGTCGTCACGCTCGCGGCATGCTCCGACGACCGGAGCCCGAGCCCGTTCCTCGGCGACTCTGGGGCCGACGCCGACGCCGCTGACGTGTTCGTGCCGCCCGCGGTAGATTCGGGCGTGATCCTCGGCGGGCCGTGCCTCGAAGACTCGCAGTGCCAAGATGGCGTCGACTGCACCTTCGACTCCTGCAACCTTGCCCTTCGTCGTTGCCAGTTCGTCGTCGATGACATGCGCTGCCAGAACGACACCTTCTGCGACGGCGTCGAGCGCTGCGATCCGGTTCTCGGCTGCCGTCCAGGCCCGCGCGAAGCTTGCTCCGACGAATCGGCTTGCACCATCGACTCGTGCGTCGAAGCAACGAAGAGCTGCGAACACGCCGCGCGTGACGCCGACGGCGACGGCAACCCCGACGGGCACTGCATCATGGGCGGCGATTGCGACGACCGCGATCCCGCGGTGTTCGTGGGCCACCCCGAGGTTTGTGCCAACCAGAAGGACGACAACTGTGACGGCGAGGCCGACGAAAAGCCCTGTCGAACGCCTTCGCACGACACTTGTCTCGACCCGCTCCTCGTCGAGGGCAGCGGCACCTTCGAGCTCGACGCGACGGCCTCCTTGTCCGACTACAGCGGGTCGTGCGCGCCGATGGATGGGGTCCACCGGCGCGACGTCGTCGCCGCCATCCAAGTGACCGGCAGCGCGCGCGACGTCGACGTCGTCGCCGAGATTGCGGCCGGCACCGTCGCCGTTGGACTCGTCGCGAAGTGCGGCGAGTCGGCGGCTCCGGAGGCTTGCGCGTCGGCGCTTCTCGGCCCGCAGGACAGCCGCGTGGCGCGCATCCGCGTGCGCGGGCTCGAGCCCGGGGTCTATCCCCTCTACGTGTGGTCGGATCGCGATGGCCCCATCGTGCTGCACGTTACCTACGGACCGAAGACGAGCGTGCCGGTCAACGAGACCTGCGGTTCGGCGGCGCCGCTTTCGCTCGGGCAGCGGGTGACGGCGAGCCTCTTGGGGACCAAGCGGGATCTCGCTTCGCGGTGCCATTTCGAGACGGGCGATCTCGTCTATTCGTTTACGCTTGCCGAGACCCGCGACGTCGTCGCCGTGGCGACGGCGCTCGATCCCTACGGCGCGCCCGTCGTTTCGCTCCGCCGTGCCGATTGCACCCAGATCGCCGGCGTCGACGCCTCGAGCGACGAGATCGCCTGTGGGGGCGGTCCGCTGGCGACGGCCGTGGCGCGCTCGCTGCCGAAGGGGACGTATTATCTTGCCGTTTCAGCGACGGCGCCCACCGACGTCGAAGTTCGCGTCGAGGCTTCGCCTCCCACGAAAGGGCCCGCCGACGAAACGTGCGCCGGCGCGCCGATCCTCGCCGCCAACCGGACGCTCGACGTCGATCTCGGCGATCACACCGACGACATCGACTTGGTTTGCGGACCGGCCCAAGCAAGGGACGCCGCCTACGCACTCGAACTCACCGAACCTTCGGACGTTCTCTTGGTGATGCGCATGACGCCGGGTGACTCGGTCGCGGTGGCGCTGGCCTCCCCGAGTTGCGACGCAGCCGCCGCGAAGAAGGTGTGCGGCGAGCGCATTTTCGCGCCCGCCGTTCGCGACTTGTCGGCGGTGCGAGCCGGCCTTCGCGGCGCGGCGGCGGGCTCCTACCGCGTCGTTGCCGAATCAGCGCGCGGCAATCCGGCCCAGCTCACCGCGTTCGTCCGCAAGGCCGTGCCCCCTTCGCTCGTACCGTTCGCCGACACGTGCGCGACCGCGGTCACCATCGCCGAGGGCGGCGGCTTTTACCAAGGCAATACGGCCAACGCGGCGGCCGATTACTCGGCCGGCTGCGACTCCAGCGGTGGCGGCAACGGCGGCGCGCCCGATCAGATGCTGAAGCTCGCGCTGACCGCGCGAAAACGCGTCATTTTCGACATGCAGGGCAGCGCGTTCGCGACGCTCCTCGATGTCCGCAAGGGCGACCCCTGTCCGGGCGTCGAGGTACCCAACGCGTGTTCGGTGGGCCGCTACGCGTCGCGGAGCTACCTCGATCTGACGCTCGATCCCGGCACCTATTGGATCCAAGTCGACGGCTTCGGCGGCGAACAAGGAACGTGGTTTCTCGATGTTCGGGTGGTCCCGCCG